>JAHEAA010000022.1:28224-33463 GCA_019721035.1 Candidatus Sysuiplasma acidicola | reverse complement strand
TGGAAGGGAAACGTTCTCACCCTTCTGCATCCTGGCGAAGATCTCGTCTGCAGTTTTCTCTGTAAGGCTGTCTGCAGTACTGTCCTCTTCCTCCTCCTGCACCTTTTCCATCACTGTATCTGTACTGTTCCTTGCCTCTCTTCTCATATCTGCTCTCTCCATGTTCCCTGTGTCATACATCTGTCAGACATACTATCTTCCTCTTTCTCTCTTTCTGTTTTCGTTTTTACACAATTTTCCAGTGTACTCCCGGGCAGCTCAGAAAGACGAAGACGGATGAGCTCGACTGTGAACTCATCGCGGAGTTCACACGCAAGAACCACATGCATCACGAACAGACAAAGTGGTCCGGGGATGACGCGGGACTCAAGGAGAGAACACGTGTCAGGCAGCGGCTTGTCGACAGGGCGGCGAAGACAAAGGCACAGCTCAGAAGGGACCTGGACATACTCTGTCCGGGACTTTCGCAGGAAATGAGAGATGTGAATACACCTTCGAATATTGCACTGCTCAGGAGTTTCTGCCAGCACACGCGTCTGTTCAATGCTACGGCCGACGAGATTGAGAAAGTCATCTCCCGTTTCTATGCAGTCAAATCGAAGACGGCAGAGAAAGCAAAAACCCTTGCAGGCATATTCGCCGGCAGGAAGACAGCAGACGGTCTCGAAGAACCGCTCGTCGATGAGGTGCGCTACCTCATCAGGGAGCTTGAACTCATCAGCGAATGCACTGAGCATCAGGAGAGGAAGATAGGGAAGGAGATGGAGAAGAAGGGCAGCCTGGTTGCAACAGTGCCGGGCATCGGCCCCGTCACTGCAGCAATCATAGAGTGCGAAATTGCCAGCACGGGAAGGTTCGAGACTGTGAATGATGTGATTGCGTTCGCCGGTCTGGATCCGCAGAAAAGTGATTCGGGCAAGTATGAGAGCACGGGTTTGCCCATATCAAAGAGGGGGAGCAAGGCACTGAGAACAGCACTCTTCCAGAGTGCCTTGCCCGCGATACAGTGCAATCCGGCCTGCACCGTCCTCTACGACAGGCTCATTGCAAGGGGAAAGCACAAGAAAGTCGCAAGGATTGCCGTTGCACGGAAGCTTCTCATTCAGGCATTTTCCGTCATGAGACACGGAAAAGAGTTCACTATTCCGCAGTTGTATTTGAAGGCGAAGGCAGAGAAGTGCGTCGCCTGAGCGGAAAATCGGAAAAATTCAAAGACAGAAATTCACCGCCGCAACGTGTGCGGGAACGGCAATTTTATTCGTTGAATGAGCATACATCAGCTCAAGCACTCATCGCAGAATCAGCAGAAAAAAGCAATGTAAATGTCCATATAGGTCGCTTCGCAGCATTCATTTCCTGTAGCGGACACAGTGATTCGGTCTCCACATCCCGTTCTATATAACAATCAGGTTCCAGTAGAGAGTCATCGCCGAGTCTTTATCGCAGTGAAATATGAAACGGCCAAGGTAAAAACTGTCCATGCAACTCCTTCCAACACAATCCTGATCGCTGTCGGCGAATATGGGGACGCAGAAATGGGCTGAATGAAATTTTCAAAATTGCCGGTCACCGCTGTGGATGCAAGAGTAATTCCTCCTACTGGATTGAGATAGTAAGTGAGCAGCTGCAGGGACAAGTAGTTCTCGCTCACCCCAGGCACTCCAACGCCGATCGGAGGGGAAATGCCGAGGAATCCTCCAATTAATTGGCCAATGCTGCCCCATAGGACTGTAAAGACTATCAAAATGAAAAGTGTCGAACCGAAGAGCACCGAGTCCGACTTTACTACATTGGACAGTGCGAGTACGATGCCCAGAAAGGCCAAAAAGGAAAAATAGATTCCGGTCAGCAGAATGGTATAAACCGGCAAGGGGATGAGAGAGCTAAACCTCCAAAAAATCAGCATATCTAAGGTGGCGAATATGAGCAAAGGAAAGGTGAACAGTGATATTGCCGAGGAAATCCATCTGGACAGAAACAACCTCCCGCGCGTGATTGGCCTTACAAGGATACTGTCCATAACACCTGCCGAAAACAGCCTTCCATAGTTGGTATAAGCTATCAGGAATGCTATCATGGAGCCTAGTACAGGAAGATAAGCTGACGAAAATATGGCTGCCTCATCGGCCGCCTGATAACCCGGTGAGGGAAAACTCAATCTGAGGTTGACACTCTCTGCCAAGAGGGTATTATTGGCGGAATATATAAAGACATTAAAAAACTGGGAGATCCCGGAAGGTCCAACAGGTACATTTACTATTGTTAAACAAAAATCAGAAATTGTGGCAACGAGTTTCTTACTGTTGTATTTGTTGTAACTGTTAGAACCATTTGTTTCGACCCCGGTGAGGCCACTGGCCTTTGCAAGATAGACTTTGACCGTTGAAGACCTTGTTCCGTTTTCACCCAAATAGAAAATCAAAAGGTTGTCCCCATAAGGGTCGCGCGGTTTTGCAACAGGGTTAATTTGATATCCCAATCCTGACATGTAATTCATGGAATGGTTTGAAGCGTTCAAGATTACGTTTGTCGAAAATTCTTCTCCGGCGTATGAATAATTCTCATAAGCTATGAACTGCTCTGTTAAGATCGGCGGACTGAAGGTGAAGTTCGCAAAACCGTTAGTGCTTGTAGTGGTTTCAGCCGAAAATACACGATTCGTCTGATTCAACACAACAAACGAAACCGATAGATGTGTCAGAGGATTACCTGTTGCATCGAAGAAGTAGCTAACCTGATGATAGGAGGAGTTTTCGTAAAAGTAAGCATGGTCAATGTTTATGCCGTTTTCCGAGGGGTTCGTTATGCCACCTATAAGGCTGGCGCCCACAATTATCGATATCGATAGCATCAGCGCCACTGAGGATATGAATGATTTACTTGTCAGAGATCGATACAAGTCGTAAGCTAGGCCGATATTGAGCTTATTCCTCATTGAATTCATGATTCCACTTACTCAGACTCATGGCATCTGAGTCTTCAATAAATTATGCTGTACAGTGCTTATTATGAGAGTAATTTTAGGATCCTCTTTTCCAAGTAACTGTAAAGCTTTGCAAATCATTGTTCAGTGAAGAAGGCTGCGCCAGAACATTACCGCTGGAGTTGTCCATGGTCAGTGCAACGTTTTGTATTCCATTCGATCCTAAGAAATACACGTTTCCGTCAGTTTCAGTTACTGTATTGTAATTACCAGAGCCTGCATACGCTGGCCCAAAATATGCTGTCCCGAAATTAGCAAGTGTAGGCAATCCGCCATTTACTGTAGGTCGCTCATCGATGAAATCGCCGGACTTCATGTCTGTGTTGTAGGTAAAAACCTTCTGAAAGAACCCGCTCGTATTTGTGTCAGCTATCGTGATTGTCCAAGTTGGATTATTGCCAAAGATTTCGGCAACCATTATATTTCCTGGATGGACTGCCATTTTAATCTTGACTTCACTACTGTTGCCAGGCTGACCGTTATAGGGGAGCATCTCATACCATGCATAGTAAGTAGTAGCACCAATACCGAAGAATCCAGAATAAGTATCAGACTCTGTTCCCACTTGAATAAGTTCACCTGAGAAATAGCCGCCAATACCCACCCATTGACTTGAATAAGTGTACTGATCTAAATTCGAGGTTGGTTTCACCTTTTGGAGTACCCATGAACCACTAATGCCTGATATAACAGGCTGTGGGTTGGAAAAACTTGTAGCCACCACATAACCTGCCCAATTTAATGTAGTGCCGGAACCGCCAATGAGATTAGCACGAGATGCTGAAACGACGTGCAGACTTTCTTTAGTCTGAGACGTTGATGCCGCGGCACTATTCGTGATCGAGTTGGCAGTGACCATACTCACACCGGATATGCTCAATAATACCACAATTGAAATTACTGTGATTCGAGAAACAATGTTAATAGTCACGCTCATATGATCAAAATTTCAATATTTGAAAGTTCCGATAAGTTCGGGTGTGCCCACAAAATATGAAATTGAGGAGATGCCATACCTTTTGTTTGCAACGACAACAGGATGGCGCATCTCCGCCGGATAATGTGCATCCGTTGTTTATCTGACTTTTGATGCCCATCCCGTTGTCGGCGGGATGGGATGTGAACGACAAGGAGAAGCAGGAACTGGAAAGTGTACAACGAGTGCCGGAAGTATGAAAAAGAAGAGGTCATAACAACTGTTGGTGCCGAGGTGAGAAGCAGGAGGGCGCCTTACAGGGTGAGGAGTGACGGCAGTGGAAGGCCGCCGGCGCCTCCTTCCGATATTGTGATGTTCCTCGTGCTGAAGACTCTCTTCTGCGACTCATACAGAGGCACATACTCGCTGCTGGCTGCTGACAGCACCGTTGTCATGCTCGACGGCATGACGACTGTGCCGCACTACAATATGGCACGGAAGTACTGCTCAAGAATATCAGAGAACTTTCTGCAGTCACTGATGCACTCGATAACAGTGGTGCTCAGAAAGTGCCGCAGGCTGAATATTGCCGGTGACGGCACCGGCTTCGGCACGAGGCGCTACCTGTGCTGGTTCGTGCCCAGGAAGGCAGGTAAGAAGAGGAAGAGGCAGTTCGTGTTCTTCTGCAGGGAACTCGATTTGTTTGGTGGTGAGCTCATTGGCATTGACAGCACGAAGCTGAGAGCTGTCAACTCCTTCGAGAATAACGTTACAAAAGCTGTCGCAGAGAAGAAGATAAGTGAGATTGACAGCGGAATAGACAGATACATCCGTGATATGGAGAGGGAGGACGAGCTTGAGGAAAGGCAAGAGCGGAGAGAGTCTCCAGGAAAAGATAAGGCAGCTCGAGGAGAAGAAGGAACACTACTCAAAGATGCTAGATGAAATGGAGAGCACGGGCGAGCACGAGATTTCACTGACAGATCCTGACTGCAGGGCAGTCGGGTGCAATGGTGTGCCCGGCATGAACGGAGGTCAGAAGGTGAAAGTCCTTTACGGGGTTGCAGCAGCGACCGTTAGCCGAACGGCAAGGGTGTCAGTCGCGAGACTGAATCTGAAGGAAGCCGCAGGCAAAGTCCCGGCCCGACGAACAGAAACCGTATACGAGGCGGTGAGCAGACCGGACAAGCTCGCCATTCAGAGCGAAGTCCAACAGCTGCACAGGTCTGCTTGCGTATATGCGGCGGGTATATGGGATGAAGGCATCCGTTCTTACCCGGGGAGATCTGGCATCATGCAGCAGCATGTGAAACGGGCCGGAGTTTCGTCCGTACAAACAT
>JAHEAA010000022.1:0-28124 GCA_019721035.1 Candidatus Sysuiplasma acidicola | reverse complement strand
CGGCGGGTATATGGGATGAAGGCATCCGTTCTTACCCGGGGAGATCTGGCATCATGCAGCAGCATGTGAAACGGGCCGGAGTTTCGTCCGTACAAACATGCTGCCGTAAACAGTTCAGCGATGAGCTGCTGAGATGCCAGAAGTCAGCAGAACCCATAGTACGCAGTCTGCGGAAGGGGTGAAGGTCGGTGATGGCGTACATCGTCAAGTTCGGACAGCACAGGGCAGAATATCCCGCAAGGGAGCTTCCGCGTGTGAGCAGTGGTGAAGCCACTGCGAAATCATGCGAAGTGCCATTCTGCTGCCCGGCACGAGATGAATGTGTGTCAGGACAGTCATCTGTCCCAACACTGGCCAACCGCCGTATACGGAACCGTATGTACGGTGGTGTGAGAGGACGAGGGCTAATCGCCTTCTCCTACTCGATGATCATTCTTCGCCGGTTACAATGCACACGCCGCTGTCGATGGTAAGAATCACCTGATTGCGGAATATGATGTTACCAACAAAACAGCAGATGCAGATTCATTGTTCAATGTGGCATCTGCTGCAAAGCAGATGCTCGATGCCGACACAATCGATGTTGTTGCAGACAGGGGATACTTCTCTGCGAAGGAAGTTGAGAAGTGTGTGGGTGCCGGCATTACTCCATACGTGCCGGCGCCGGACAGGACCGGCAGCGGTCCGTCGAAGAGCAGGGGCATACCAACACCGGACTTCTATGAGGACAAATTCATATATGACAGGAGGACAGACACATATGTCTGTCCTGCGAACAAGAGGCTCCGATTCTGGACTGTGTCTGAAACAAGATCTCCAGGCATGAGATATTTCGTCTACAAGACAGAGGCTTGCTTGTCATGCAGATATCTGATGACAAAGTGTACAACATACGACAAAGGAAGGCGAATGTATCGCTGGGAACATCAGAACCTGATCGATGACATGCGGAATAGGCTGAGAGAGAATCCATCCATGATGTCCAAACGGCAGGCGATGTGCGAGCATCCGTTTGGCACAATAAAGAGGGCATTCAATCAGTCATATCTTCTGCTCAAAGGCTTCAGGAAGGTGAGGGGAGAGATTGGACTCACAATGCTTGCGTATAACTTGAGAAGAGTGTTGAACATAATAGGAACAAAGAAGCTGGTCAAGGCAGTGACCAGCTGCTGAGTCTGCCTTAAAAAAACATCCTGGCAAGATGCCGGAAAACGTAACTGCCGGAAGGCAGGTGAAGTAATCACTTTTTACACAGCCTCACCCGGATTCGACACAGGACATAGTTTTCGCATAGGGCCTAGGCAATAATAAATTGCCATGTTCTAGTTGATTGTGTAGTTCCAGTCAGGATTGACATCATGAGAGGTGATGTCGATTTTCTTGAATTCATCGTCGGATATCTTCTTGCCGGTTTCATATCCTCTCCTGTCCATTTTTGCAGATATCTTCAGGCCACTTTCCGTCTCTGTTGCTTTTATGAGATTTATGATGACTGCATAGCTTATCAGCGGTTTGCCCTTCCAGTTCATGCTTATGAATGAAAACATTTTGTGTTCAATCTTGTTCCATTTGCTCGTTCCCGGCGGATAGTGTAATACCGTCACAGTCAGATTGTTTTCCTGTGCAAATTTCCAGAGCGAATATTTCCACAGCCGGTTTCTTGAGCCGTTGCTTCCACCGCAATCTGCACAGATAACAAGCTCTCTCTTGCCGGGATAATTGGGTGTTCCTATGTTTTTCCACCAGTTCCTGATGCTCGCAACAGCAAATTCTGCGGTGTCTGAGCTCACGCCCACACTTACAAAACCGTTATTCCTGCCAATGTCGTATATGCCGTAGGGAATCGCTTTCACCTTGCCAAGATTGATGAAATCATATACGTTCACCAGCTCGGGTTTTCCCTTTGCCATCCATCTCTTTCCTGCATTCTTGAAGTTGCCCACAAGCTCCTTCTTCTTCGCGTCTATCGATATGAATGGGATATTCTTCCGAATGTAGTCTTTTGCCATCCTGTTGATGTATCTGAACTGGCTGTCTCTTTCCTCCGATGTGCCTCCCTCAAATGACTTTCTGTTCGATTGAAGAGTGAATCCGAGTGCCCTGATTATTGATGCCGTCGTGTTTTTTGTTATGTGTTCCTCGGTGCGGCTTATTTCGTCTGCGACCTTGTAAGTGGATTTATTGGTCCACTTCAGATGGCTCATCGGGTCTCCGGCAGTGTTTTCTTCAAGTATTGCCTCGATCCTCTTCCGTACTCTGGGATTCTTGTCGATAATCCTTTTCCTGCCTCCGCCTTCTCTTCTCAATCTTGTGAGCGGTTCGTTGCCTCTGCTTTTCACTTCCTCGATTCCCTTGATAATTGTATGATGTGACATACCTGTTAACTTACATACTCTTGACAATCCTCCTCTTCCCAGCTCGAGAGCCTTGACTCCTGCCAGCCTCCTGCGCTGAACCTCATTACACTGATAAAGTGTGTCCAGCCACATTGCGTCTGTGTCTGCCTTTCCCATAATACTGCATGGGTGCAGTAGTTTATAAATGTGGCACTTTATTTTTGCCTAGGCCCATAGACACAAAAAGCTCGACATGTCCCTTCATCCGCTATCGTGTTCCCGCGGAGGTGTGTTCTTGATGCGCAAGGCAATTCCGATCAGGCATACGCCAACTGGTCGCGGCCCTCTGGCTCGCTCGCCACTCTGCGCGATCCCCTCTTGCGAGGGCAGGAACTTTGTCCACGGAGCTTGCAAAGGACCCGTTGCCATGTTCTCGTGTCCGGTCAGCTACCATGGTATCAGGTTCTTCCATAGGTTTGTCATTCTCCAACTGGACTGAAGACGTTTACAGGCTTCACTGTGCCCTAAACACCTTATACAGACGGAATGTGGGCCGAGGCGCAGGCGGCAAGATAGTGCCCGGGCACAGTGTAATCATCGTTTCAGTCTGTTTTCAGTCCGCCTTTTCAACAGTTAAGTGGAATGCCGTCATTGAGACAGAACGCATTTCAGACTATGCAGGCTGACGAATTATGCCCGCCATAGACCAGATCGTAAATTTTAATAACTCGTAATAGCAATTGCTTATTGTGGCCGATAAAAGGAACGAAGCAAGAAAAATTACTGTGTGCATTTTCATAGCGTTTGTAACAATCATGATGCCAATTGGATCTACAAGTTTTACCTCAAACCATCACTTTACAATTATGCGTTCGAAGCAAATACATTATGCCTTTGCTTCTATCCCATTTTTATTCCCAGTGGCCGGATCAAAGACACGAGGCAATGATAATTTCAATGCCACCAATGTGAACGCGTCTCAGGGCACTATGTCGCCTGACAGACTCCCACCACCACCCCCTTCGACGGTAAGTGTTACGATTTACATTTATAAGAGCCAAGCCCAAGTGAATGTTGCAGGGACCACATACTCCAATGGCCAGACAACCACCTTGGATAAGTATTCTGTTTATTCGATTTCGCCTGTAAGTATCGCGGGTGGTGATACCTTTCTCGAGTGGATGACCAGTGCTGGTTTCTTCATCTCTAGCGGTGGTCAGGTCAGCACATCGAGTACAGATAGCTTCGAACCTA
Organism: Candidatus Sysuiplasma acidicola; assembly: GCA_019721035.1. NCBI lineage: Archaea > Methanobacteriati > Thermoplasmatota > Thermoplasmata > Candidatus Sysuiplasmatales > Candidatus Sysuiplasmataceae > Candidatus Sysuiplasma > Candidatus Sysuiplasma acidicola. Next base: position 24,534 of record JAHEAA010000022.1, on the reverse strand, counting down.
CGGGCAACGGCGATCTTGTCTTGGTCCCGAATTCGACGGTAGTTTCGAATTGGGCCGGGTATGAGCAATCTGGCAGCGCTATATCGGGGGCAACGGGGACATTCAATATTCCCATTACACAGTATACGGGAGGAGTCACCAACGGTCCCTCTTCGGAAGAACTTGTTTACATTTGGGTCGGGATTGGAGGAACCACCTCAGAAAGCTTCTGGCAGGCGGGAATAGGAATTGACTATGCCAACTTAGGAAGCTCACCAAGGGTCTTCGCGTGGTATGAAGATCCCGCAATTAATCCCTCTGTTGTAGTCATAAATAATTTCTATCCCCACGAAGGTGACAACATAACAGTGACTGTTTCATATAGCAGTGGCACGGGAAGCTATATTATTCAGGACAATACCAATGGCAAAATTGCAAGCGGAAGTGAAAATAACCTTGGCAGCATACAGCAGAATACCGCCGAATGGATAGTGGAGTGGACAGGTTATGTATTACCTTCGTTCAGTAACATACCTTTTTCATTTATTGGAAGCAACACTTACAATGCATTCCACTCCCCGGTTAAGTCGGCTTGGAATTCATATACTTGGGATACTCTACTTGGCACGCTGACTCAGAAGCTGCTTCCTACCAAAATGATCAAGGCTGGAACAGCGAGCGGAATATTTAAGGTGTATTACAAGACATAATGGTGACGGGACTATGATAGGGAAAACACATTTGTTGATAATTGCATTGGTCGTGTTCACCAGTGCGATTGCAGGAGCGTCATATACTCATATGGGAGGTGCCCACTCTCAGGGGAATGCTCCCGCAATCAATATCAACACAGTGGTTGTCAACGCAACCTTTCCGCTTCCCGCAGGGACATCCTATAGGTTCAATGAGTCATACTGGCCTGTCCCTGTATTCAGCGTTAGCAGCTATGGAAATGTGACAATCTCGTGGACCTCGGATCAGAATGTCACACCTATGATAATCGGTGTAAACAGTGCGTGGAATCCAGCGAATTCAAGCTTAGATCTTATGTTTGTTCCTTCTGCACACAGTGGAGTATACTTGCCATCCAGCCTGTACAAACTACCCGTGCCTTCAACGAGCGGTAGTTACGTTTATTCACTCACACCAGGAAAATACATGATACTAATGGGCGTCCCTAATCCAGTTTCGGTTAAAGACGGATTTACGATCACATTCTCTGACGGTATCGGTCAATAGTTTCCACAATTAATGTCCGACTCTGGGCTGTTCTACAGAAATGCATTCCGCTCATACGCGTGCCTCTATTGAAATCCATTCTTGTGCTCATTGCATGTTTGGAGCACTTGACACCGGCTGCCTTCTAAAACCTGCAGGGTGAAAGCTCATCAACAAGTTTGCACGACCGACCACTATAATAATCTGGAAGATTGGACCTGCATTATCATGAAATGCCATTCAGATACCTAGTACTCCAGTCTGTAGAGTAGAGAAGAGGGATAGCATGTTGCCCCTACTCTTCGCTGCTCAATCTCTAAACAGACTTTCCAGTTCCCCGGAATACGGTCTGTATCTGCTGAACGCCAACAGATTGCGTGCTGGTCTTTCTTCCTCGTTGTGCCCAGTCCGAATCAACATAAGATCAGCTATCTTAAGAGATTTGTAGGGGTTCATGGGTGAATCATTCCGTACGCTGGACTGTTGTCTCATCGAATAGCCGAACAGCTATTGCATTCAGACTAAATTCACAAACAGAGGACTTTTTTCACAAACTAACAAGTTTTTTCACAAAAGCTAGTTTATTCACAAAGCCTCTGTTTAGAAAATTATTAAATACAGCCCTTGTGTTAGGTGTCTGACAGAAGAGGTCTATCAGACCCACGGGCGATAACATGGATGAACAGGATCTGGAGAAAATCACAATAAGGTTGCCCCCCCGCTATCTTCAGGCGCTTGACTTTCTGGTCAAGGTCGATGATTTCCCTTCCCGTTCCGAAGCTATTCGAAGTGCGGTCAGAGATATGATCTACCAGCGTGTTGACACAGTCATGGACAAGCTCAAGAGATTGTCCGAAGCCGACAAGACACTCGCTGAAATGGAGGAATTCGAAAGAAAATTCCTCGCGAAGTGAAAGGGACCCCAAAAGAGGGAAACATTTGAGACCGGAAGGGATGGGATGCGCTCTGACAGGGCTCAAATTCATAGTCACTCTTCCCTCTTTCTTTTTTTGAAAAACATCAATCACAACATCAGTGCTTCTGACGGTTGCTGACTGTAAAAGTCCGTAAAGCATGCAGAAAGCTTTCGACAAAGGCTGAATGCGCCAGAGTAACTACCCTATGTAACCGAGATCTTCTCTCCGCTCTCCCTGCTGTTCCTGCCCCTGCTGACTCTCTATATCCCTGATCCTTGCCGTAATCTGATCAATCTGTTGCGCCTTGTGTCTGAGTGACTCGAAATCTATCTTGACCTTCACGATTTTTACCAGAACATTCAACACGGCTTCTGCAGCTCTGGGATCCGCGAGATAACCGGATGTCTCGCCCATAAGACATACGCTTCGCATTCCGTAGTTGAGGCCAAGACCGAGCAGCAGACCGCTTGCACCTACAATGCCGCTTCCCGGCTCCCCCCTGGAAAAGACGACACCGAGAGACTTCATCTCCTCCACGAGTTCCAGATCGGTTGCAGCTCCCAGCACTCTTGGTTTTTCAACCATCTTGCCTATGCCGTAGCCGCCGAGCGTGAATATCCGGCGAACACCAAGCCCATCAACAATCGACAGCACTCTGTCCGAAAGCATATACTGACCTTCGGGTGAAATGCCCTGGTAATCACCCACAAGAAATACCAGATCGTTGTCAAAATCTTCCCGTCTTACGTAGAACATTTCGTTCGAAACCAGCCGTACCAGGCCGTCGTCCCTGACGAGCACCTGAGGCGGAAAATATTTTGACACAATTTCAGCGAATTTGACACCGTTCAGCTGTTCAATGAGATGCTCCGCAGCGAGTTTGCCCACGTTTCCGACGCCGGGGAGTCCCTCAATGAAAATCGGATCCTTCAACTGCGGCTTCTCCATCAGCTTTACAAGTATGTCGTCCAGATCTATTCCTCCTTTACGGATTGTTCCATAAGCGCTCTTCTGTATTTTGCATATCTGTCGTCGGGAGTGAATCTCATCGGTATTGAACTCTTCGTTTTCTGACCGTCATTCCGGCAAATTTCAGACATGGTGTACACTCCACAGGCCGGACATTTCAATATTATGCTTCTCACAGTAATCAACATGTTCAGGCTGCACGTGGTAATGAGCGTTGCATGCCAGATTTGGTGCTAACTCAGTTTGAACTATTTTAATCTACCTGACTCATGACGCACACGCGACGGGAACAATGCGTACGAAGCGCTACTGGCTCCTTGTGAATTTGCCCGTGCCGCCTAGTTTCGTTACCGCTTTGACGATGTGATCCGCGCTCTTTTTGATCTCATCTTCGGCCTTCTTGTAGTCCCCTGCTGTGACCAGGAGGCGGTACTTTGGTGCACCTATATACTGAACAGTGACTTCGAAATCCTCGCCGCTTCTCACTCCCTCGGTTAGTGCGCTCTTTATGTCGTCGATGCCATTCGATTTGGGAGAGGATATCTCGAGCATGCCGTCAATCCTGACAGATGCAGGTGATATATTCTCGGTAGCCATCAGTTCAAACTGGGCTACCCACTTTCCTGTAAACCCGGCTTTTTTCAGTACGGAGGTATCGGCCGCAGTGGCTTCCAGAGCAGAATAGAGCGAAGAAAACTCTTCGATGAGTCTTACCCCGACTTCTTCGTAGAACTTCTTCGGTTCTTCGCCGATTCTTTCCGCGAGAATGTCGAGAAGTTTTCTCGCCTTGTTTTCGTTTTTCCACAGCTGAATTTTTTCTCTTCGCTGATGATCGTTGACCTGCTTGAGGCTCAGGTTTACGTGTCCCTTGCTCCTGTCAACCTCGATGACTTTGCAGACGATTTTCTGCCCTTCCTTGACATAATCACGTATGTACTTGACCCAGCCTGTTGCAATTTCGCTGACATGTATGAAGCCCTCCCGGTTGCCATACTCATCAAGAGCGACAAATGCTCCGAAATTCTTCACACCCTGGACAGTGGAAACTACGAGCTCCCCCTCTTCAGGATATTCAGGACTGGGCGGCATTGTCTGCGGACCTCAAAATCTGGGCCTTGAACTTGGCCGTTCCGCCTGTCGGCGTCGCAAGCGTGCTTCCGCAAATCTTGCATGCAACAACAGTTGAAGCACGCTCGAACACTATCTGCTCGGTACTGCAGTCAGGGCACTTCACAACCACAAATCTGGCTCTCTTCTTCACTTCCTGCATTCTAAAAATCACTCCGTAAGTTCGAACTTTCTCGCCCTGAAGCCTGATATCGGATACGCTTTCTTGCACGTCTTGCACCGGTACCTGAGGGCCAGTCTCTTTGTAGGCTTTTCCCTGCCCTCCGGCTTGGGCCTCGGAAAACCACCATAACCGCTGGTAACACGCCTGAACCGCCTCTGACCTGCGCGCATTTCAGATGCTTTTCTCTTCCTTACGCGCTCTACATCGTGCGGTGTATGGCCCTTGCAATATGGGCAGTAAGCTTTGATAATCTTCGGCATCTTCAACGCAGACAGCTCCTCTCGTTCTGGAGTATTCATAAATTCATCGTATATAAAATGGTTATCGAATTCGGGAGACATTCAAAACAGCTCTTTCAGTTTATTCGGAACAGGATGCAGTGCACGCCAGTTCATGCCAAACCGCAGTCGGGGATGTATATCTGAAAGTCAGGCTACGCGTAAAACATACCGGCCACTCCTCCGAATAACGTGTCCACTGCTTTTACATATAAGCTGTTGTGAATATAGAAAGCGATTTATAACTGCATAACATTAAATCTCAATGAGGCTAATGCCGAGCAGAGGTTTCAGCAAACAGGATGAGCAGCTTGTTGATTATTTAGTGAACACTGGCATGGCGAAAAATATCGCCAAGACGCTCATATTTTTGAAGAGAAAGAACGAGACTACGGCCGTGGAGATAGAGACTTCGACGGCACTGAGACAACCGGAAGTTTCGATAGCGATGCAGGAACTGAGAAGGCGCAAATGGGTGATAAAAAGAGACATCAAGAAGGAGGGAAAAGGAAGACCGGTTCACTCATACAGGCTTGCAATGCCCTTTGATTCCATCATAAAGCAGATTGAAGAACAGGAATCCAGGAGGATTCAGAGCATCGAGTCAAACCTTAAGAACCTCAGAGAATTCAGCTCCCGTTGAACGGGAGAGCAGATTTTTACGCAGGCACGAACGGAGCGCTGCCTGCCAGGGAAAAGCACATTGCGAAATCATTTTCTCATGATTCTGACGCCGTTTGCACCGCCAACGTAAACGACAGAGGCAATACCGGCAAAAAGGCCATTTTCGACCACGCCTGGTATAGTGTTGATCTTTGCATTCAGACCGGCAGGATCGTCGATCCTGCCGAAACGGCAGTCTGCGATATAATTAGTGCTGTCCGTAACAAAAGGTTTGCCGCCCTCTGCACGCAGCACCGGTTCGCATCCAAGCGTAGTGAGGCTGGCCATGGTGCTTCTGTATCCGAATCTCACTATCTCCACCGGCAATGGCTCTTTCATGCCAAGAAATTTCACTATTTTCGCTTCGTCCGCGACTATGACTTCCATTTTGCTTGCACTGGCTACGATTTTCTCCCTGAGGAGTGCGCCGCCGCGGCCCTTGATCAGGTTCAACGACGGATCGACTTCATCTGCCCCGTCTATGGTCACGGTGATATCGGGGTATTCATCCATTGTCGAAACGGTGAGCCCCAGTTTTCGGGCAAGCAATGATGTTGCGTCGGAAGTGGGAATACATATCAGACTGATGCCGGAGGATGCCATAGAGGCGAGTTTGCGTATTGCGTAATTGGCCGTTCTGCCTGTTCCAAGTCCGACCACCATACCGTCACTGACCGATTCGGCAGCTGCAGTTTCCGCGGCCATCCTTCGCTGTTCGTCCACGTCGGTATGCTGCAGTCACATCACCGCTCGTATAGCCTTGACGAGTTCCTCGACGATATACGAGTTTATCTGCTGACCGAGGGCAGCGCTTGCCTTTGAACTGTCGCCGATTATGCCCTCAGTCATGTACCTCTTCCTGTGTCTTGCAACCAGGAAATCAGGCGTGGTATCCTGACCCGAAGGTCTGTCCTCCGAAACAAGTGATGGTCTGGAGACAAGCATCCTGCTGGTCTCAATCATTCCGCCGTGACCATCGCTGGCCGGTATGCCCTGTTTTCCCCTGAGTCTGTACGCTACATCATAGTCGCACAACGCCATTATTCTGACATCACTTGCAGCGGATATTTCCTCACATGCAGATTTTATGGCGGACATGTGCACCTGTGCACCGTGTCCGGAAACAATAACGATCTTCCTGATTTCATTCCTCACGAGTTCGCTGAGTATATCCCGAATCATGCTGTTCAGCGTCTGGAAGGTTATAGAAATTGTCCCTGGAAAATCCCTTAGAGCGGTCGAGACGCCGTACGAGACGGAGGGCAGCACGAGACCATTGACACGCTGAGCGAGCGCATTGCACATATCGATCGCCTGGAAAGTGTCGGAACCCAGCGGCAGATGCCTGCCGTGCTCTTCCGTTGCGCCAATCGGCAGGAATACGATAGGATCGTCCGTCACTCTTGAGGCAAGCGCCTCGAAATTCAGTTCATCATACATCTGTGTCAAATGATACAACTCCCTCATGCCTTTCCGGCATCGCCGGGGTCCGGCAGCCTGATGAGGTCGGTAGAACAGACCGGGCATTTCCCCCTTTCGAGAAGCGTGTTTCCCATTTTCCTCAACGTTTCAGAAACTTCGCCGAGCTTCGCATCGTCCATGGTCTTGTCGCACCTGGGGCAGTACATGGGCCGGGAATCCTGTAGCCCGTTGATAAATGCATTGCTTTTATTTAGTTTGGACCCCTGACGGTTTCTGTTGAAGTTAGCAGTACTGTTTTCCGGCGGAAAGGACTCGATGTACGCTGCATACGTGATGTCTCAGGCCGGGCACGAAATAGTTGCTCTGCTAACCGCCTTATCGAGCGACCCGCATTCATTCATGTTCCACACGCCAAACATCCACATGGTGCCAGCCGTTGCCGAATGCATGGACTTACAGCTTATCAGCGTGAGATCTGAAGGCGACGACGAAACGACGCCAATCGACGAGCTTGTGCAGAAAGCTGCAGCATCCGGTGCAGAAGGGATAGTGACAGGCGCAATACTCTCAGACTACCAGTTCACAAGAATCGACCGCATTTGTTTCGAAAACGGACTGAAGTGCTATTCGCCCCTGTGGAGGAAGGACCAGATGACATTGCTTTTGGATATTGTCTCCTCCGGCATTGAGGCAATCGTGACGAAGGTGGCTGCCGAAGGGCTGGGTGAGGACATGCTGGGAAGAAGGATTGACGGAGATTTCGTCAAGACTGCTGGAGCGCTTAGCCGGAGATACGGCATAAATCCCTGCGGAGAAGGCGGGGAGTACGAAACGCTGACACTTGACAGCCCGATGCACAGGAAGCGCATCGTCATAAGAAAAGCAAGTATTGTAAAATCCGCTTCTTCCCCAGGTTATCTGGTGGAAGAGGCGGAGTTGATGCCAAAAGTTTAAAAGTTTTACTTCGCCCTGATTACGGGCAAAGCGGTCGGTATGTTTTCCCTGCCAAGGGCATCGATATAGTACTTGTTGGCAATCTGCTTCTTGTATTCTTCAGTGTAGTCTCTCCTGAACTTGTCGAACCTGAGCTTCTTGCCAGTCTTTTCCTCATAGTCCTTGGCTGGGATCGAGTACTTCCTCTGCACTTTGTCCCTGTACATTTCCGGTATGACGTTGAATGCGCAGAACGGAACAACTCTCCCGTCCGGCATTGCGTAGTGTATGTCACACTTCTCAACCCTGTCAACATCATAGTTGTACGGATCCATGAAGTGCATGAAGCCGAGGAATATCGACTTCTTGTGGAAGTCCTTCAGGCCGTCGTAGTTTCCGCTCATGAGTGCCTTCAGAAGCATACGTCTGATGTGCAGCTCCTTGGGAACCTTCTCGTAGTCGATAAACGAACTTATCTTCGAGACAATCTGGAGGCCCGCTTTTGCCCTGGCCAGCTTCTTGTTCTTTGCGCTGTTGATATCGTCCGCTCTCTCCTGCAGATAATCAAACAGGCCATCGACATCGATGAACCGCGTTATCGGAACGAGCTTGCCGTCGTCCTGCCTGAACACATAGGTTCCGGCGCCGCAGGCGAAGTGGATTGACAACCGGTATTTGTCTTCACCGGTGAACGCTTCAATGAAGTTCGTCAGCTTGGTCGTCGACGGAACAGTGAAGAAGTCTTCCTTTCCGATCTCTCCGTTCGTCTGTTCTTCAATCTTCTTTATGCAGCCGGGGATGGTTATACGCTGCATCTCCCTCTGCTTCTTCGGCATCCTGCCGACAAGCGATACCGGCTGGAAATTGACTGCCCTGACAACATCACTGTTCGTGGCACCGAATTTGACGATGGCGCCCAGCTGATGATCATTCACGCCGCCGATGACTGTCGGGACAAGCACGACGCCGAGGTCAGCCTTCCTGCAGTTTTCGAGCGCAAGCGGAGCTTCGTAATAGTTTTTCCTGTTGACTTCGGGCGTGACGCCGTCAAAGCTCATGTAAACAACATTGGAGCCTGCTTCCCTGACTGCTTTAACCAGTTCCGGTTTCCTCGAGAAATTAACCGAGTCTGTGTTCAGCTGAACATGCTCATATCCGACGTCCCTTGCAATCTTGATTATATCAATGATGTCGTCCCTGAGCGTGGGCTCCCCGCCCGTAATCTGGACTGCGTTTGCACCTATGGGCTTTTCATTCTTCATCTTCAGGAGCATTTTCCTAATCTGATCCTGGGTAGGCTCATAGATTGGTTCGCCTTCCTTAGCATAGAAGAAACAGTACCAGCAGGCAAGGTCGCATCTGTTCGTGACGACTATGTTGCCGAGTCCTGTATGAGACTTGTGCTTGACACACAGACCGCAGTGCTTCGGGCAGTCGATCTTCGACGCCTTGAAGTCAACCTGCGGGTTGAGCAGTTTGATGCCGGGGTCTTTGTGCCGCTCAGCAGCAATATACATGTCGAAATCTTCCCAGTACTTGTCCTGTATGATGCCATGCTCCTTGCATTCCTTCACCATGTTGACCAGTCCGTTCTGGGCATACACAACCGCAGGGACCTTCATTGTATCCCACTTCTTGTCGGCAGTGCACTCAGGGCATAGACTCATTGTCACCCTCAGCGGCCTCATATCTTCCGTAAGAAGATGCTTCAGCGCGCTCCAAGCCTCTGATCTGGAATTGAACCTGGCATTCGGACTCAGTTCGAAGTCAGGCATCTCTTCCTCTTCTGAGGTTATTACATGTTCCATTATTGTAGCCATATTTAGCCCAAAAATTAGGAATGAACGTCTTGATTTAAATATTTTGTAGTTAGCGATGCTACTCTGCAGGGCGAATACAGGATACTAAAACGGAGATAATGAGTTCGATTCGTAAAAGCAAGCGAGCCGTAAGCAGGCGTGGCTGACAGGAATAGCACTGCTCATTGTATCAGCTGCGAAGACAAAAGAATCGATCGGTGATCATCACATGGTAAAAATTAGCATGCGGTAACAATCAGTCAGATGCACGTGATCAGTCAGATTCATGTCTCTAGTCTTCCGATGCACAATCACCAACGCACGACAAGCCGACAAGGTCGACAAGTTTAAAGTGATATAACCAATCCGAGAAATCCTGCGGTGAATGATATGAAACCACTGATGAGCGGAACAAAGGCACCAGATTTTACGCTGACCTCTCCAGACGGAGTCATTGTTAACCTGAACGCGGTTCTTGCGTCCGGGCCGGCGGTGATCACGCTGATACCGAACATAGCACATGCCGATGCAACGCAGCTTATAGACAACTTCAGGGACGATTTCAACGAATTTACAGCACTCAAGGCGAACGTGATAGTAATACTGGATGCGGGGAAGGAGGAGGTCAGGAGGCTTCATGATGAACACGAGCTCCAGTATCCCATCTTCCCCGACAACAACAGGGAAGTATTCAGGAAGTTCAGAGCCATGGACGGCATAATTGCAAAAAAGCCCAGGAAGTATGTGTGTGTTGTTAACAGAGAGGGTATGATCACCAAGGCTTTCAGAAGCGTAGACGCAAACAAGCTCAGCAGGCAGTCCCTTTACGCACTCAGGGATCAGATGGGACGTTCTGCCCTCTCGAACAAAAAATAGGCGTGATTGCTTTGCCTCTGTACATAAGAGAAGAGGAAGTTTCTGAACTGCTGAACATCGGCGAGTGCATGGGTGTGCTCAGGGATGCCTTCCGGAAGCAGGCGGAGCAGGGTGCGGCAATTCTTCCCCGGAGCAGAATACAGACCGAACAGGGGACGCTGAACACCATGGCTGCCACCATAAACAGCCTGGGAGTCACTGGCACGAAGACGTATTACGCGAACAAAACCGGTGTGACATTCGTTGTACTGCTTTTTTCAACAGAGGATGCGAAACTCCTTGCCGTAATTGAGGCAGATAAACTCGGTCAGATCAGGACAGGAGCAATGTCAGGCCTGATGACTGACATCATGGCACCAGAAGGCAGCAACAGACTCGCGTGTGCGGGAAGCGGATATCAGGCCGAAACCCAGATTGAGGCGGTAGCGTCGGTAAGAAAGCTCGAAAGCATAGTGGTTTACAGCAAGAACAGGAAAAATTGCGAACTCTTTGCATCATCAATGAGCAGGAAGCTCGGTATCGATGTCGTCGCACTGGATGACACTGCTGAATTCGTGAAGGCAGATATATTGGTCACAGCAACGACATCGAAGAATCCGGTGGTACCGGACGAACACATTTCGAAATCGTGCCACATCAATGCCATAGGTGCCAACAGGATCGGCTCCCACGAGCTTGAGCCGGAAACGGTGTGCTCTGCGCGCGCAATTGTTGTCGATTCCATAGCCCAGGCGAAACTCGAGTCTGGCGATCTCAGCAATGCGTTTTCCAGCGGATGTTTGGACTGGTCGTCCGTTTCTGAAGTCTGGGAAGCGGTGTCCGGCAGGATGAAGACAGGCAGGGACACAGCAACAGAGCGGACGTTGTTCAAATCACTGGGCATAGCGCTGGAAGATGTGGCCGTAGGGAAGTTTGTGTTCGACAGGGCGGTAAAACAGGGACTGGGAACCTGGCTCTGATGGACGGCGGCGCCTGCGCCTGCATGTTGACGCGCTGCGAGTTGTTACGCATTTGCAATGAACGGCATTCAGGCTAAACTTGTCCCGCATCCCTGGCAGAACGCCGCTCCGGCAACAATCTTTGAACCACACTTAGCACAGAAGCCGGGAGACTGACCGGCCGGCTGGCCCTGGAAGTTTGAATAGGCATTCTGATCGTGCGGCAGCATTGGTGGTGTGAAAATTGAGCCCACGTTCGCCGACCCCATGCTTATCCTGTGCGCATCCTCCTTTATCCAGTTCCAGAATTTCTTTTCGAATTCGTGCGCCATGTAATATCCTGCGCCTGCACCTATGGCGCCACCGATTACGCCGAGTACCACAAAACCTTCCACGGCAGGTATTGCCACATCCCTTCCCCAGGCGCCCGTTCTCAGTGTCACGTCGCAACTGCCCGAAGTGCCGCTTATCATCACTTCCGCCTCTCTGATCGCGCCCATGACAGCCTTAAGGACGGAGCTCCTGTGAGCCTTAACATCGTAAAAACCGTCCCTTGCTTCATCCAGTATTACCTTGAATTCTTCGGCAACGAGGTGCTGCTTGACATCCTCATAGAGTTGTTTGGGATCCACGCCGTTCAATGTCATCCGCTCTTCTTTCATTGTCTCACCGGTTTCGTCCACCGTACAACTGCAGGTAATATTCAAACTTGATCTTGCAGACAACATTCAAATACATTATGCTGGACTGAAACGGCAATCCCGGGAAACGCTTATTATACGAAGCTGCAGATTAACGGGGGAAAGGAGATGAATCCGCTGTCTCCATCATATGTGAGAATCGGTCGCTGACTTTACATGAGTGGAATAAATTTTGTAATGTCCGATACAGAGGCATTTCTAAGGCATGATTACGTCCTGAACAGCAAACTGAATTCACCTACAATTTACGTGTTTCCGGACGTTGTTTCTGCAGCTGAGTCACGAAGACTTCTGCTTGATGAAACACGAGCGGTGAACGGCAGCCGGTTCATAACGCTTGAATCGCTTGCCGAGGGGATAGTGCGTGAAGCCATGGCAGTACAGCCGATGCTCATCCATGACAGCATCTCAGAGATTATTGCCAGAGACGTCCTTAAAACACTCCAGGAGAGCGGCAGCCAGCTGTCGCTGTCCTTTTCCGACGCCATGCTCAGGGACTACACAGCAGTACGACAGTTCTATGAGGGCAGCAGAAAATGGCTCTCAGAAATTGTTTCTGGAAGCGGAATAGTATTTCCGGAAGGGGCACTGGAACGCAGGATCAGGCCGATAGAGGAGTTTTCCGCATTATTCGAGAAGAGCATGGATGCTGCCGAACATCGGGGTTTATTCGACAGGACTATGCTCATCAGAAGAGCCACAGTTAACACCGATGTCCTCAGGAAGATGGGAATAGGAAGGATCGTTCTCCTCTTCCTGACATATGCAGATGCCAGCGTCATGTCGTTTGTCGAAGCGCTCGCAGTGAAGGCCGAAGTGGTCGTGGTCATCGATCGATGCATGGAGGAGCTTGAATCGGTCAGATCTCTTCTGACCTCACTTAAGGTGAAACCCGAAAACGAAGGGAAGCCCTCGCCGCACTCGAAGAGTGAAGTGAGTTTCTTCGGCGCGCCGGACAGACGAAGGGAATTGATTGAAGTCGCAAGGAGAATAAGGAGGGAAATAGCAGAGCGGGGTCTGGCAGAGTCTGATTTTGCCGTCCTTGCCAGAAACATTGCAGATTACCATGACCTGGCCAATGAGATATTCGGTGAATACGGTCTTCGTATTGAAGGTGGCAGAAAGAGGAGCCTGGCGGACACCCCCGTATTTGAGTTTGTCAGGAGATTCTTGCGATGCCTCACGCCGGATTCTGGCAGAAAAGACATGTTCAGGCTGGTGATGCACGAGCTCTCGCCGATCGGGCGCGAAGATGTCGGCCCGGTTTCGGAAATGACTGAACTGATGCCCGAACGACTTGACGCGTGGAACGACGCGTTGGCAGCTCTGAAAAGGACACAAAGAGGCAGCTTTGGCGGACTCGACACGGCATTCATGGAATCCGTGCTGAGACTCAGGTCATCCGGCAGAGTGATAGACTCGCTGTCCGGATGGATAGAAATGCTCAGGAAAGTGGCGTCGCACGCACACGTGGGAGAGCAGAACAGCACGGAAGCCGGCAGCTTTATTCTCGCCGTAGATGAAATGTCAGCATATGCTGTTCCGCTCACGGAGGTGATGCACCACCGGAGGATGACCCTTGACGAATTCACCGGATTCTTGGAACGTTTCTGTTCATCCAAAACGCTTCCTCCGCCTATGCGGGACAGGGGCATCCTGCTCACTGACGTGGGCATTGTATATATGCAGAGTTTCAGACACTGCTTCATTCTTGGCATGAACGACGGCGTCTTTCCGGCGGATCCTGCAGAAGGAGCATTCCTGACGCAGTCAATTATCGATACACTCGCCCGTTCCGGCTTCGTCACTCGGAGAAGCAGCGTGTATCACTCTTCGACAGAATCATACTATTACAGCAGGGCCAAGAGCCTCGCTGCTGAGGTCACCCTGTCATACCTGACAAGCGACTCAGAAGGAAGGAAAATGCTTCCTTCACGCTTCGTCGTCGAAGACTGTGCGGGAGAAGTGCCGGCCGGAGAAAGGCTGGAATGGCTGGATCGCGGGAGTATACCAGCGGGTCATTTTTTCCCTTCCGGAGAGGAGAGCGTGCTCCTGACAGCCGAATTGCGCCCGGTTCTTGCGGATAGACTCCGCGAGGACGCCGATTTTCTGAAGGAGGAGGACAACATGGAGCTCTGGAACATGTGCGGCGGACCTGAGGCCGGTGCATTTCTGGAAGCAGTACGAAGGATAAATGTGACACCGCTTCCCTGGAAACTGTCGGCGGAGAATGCAAGCAGGAGGTCGCGCATGTCGCTTCTGTCGCCCAGCGATCTCAATGAATATGTGCTATGCCCGTTCCGCTTTTTCCTGACGCGTGTTCTCAGATTATATCCACCCGAGGAGATATTCGGATTCAAGAGCAGGGGAACGGATGCGCATGAAATACTGAAGTCCTATTTTTCCGGCATAAAACTGGAGGAGTTCAGGAAGGAGAGCGACGAATCCATTTCTGCCGCTGTGGACAGTTTGGTGGCAGACAGGTACAGGACGGAGTACGGCGAACAGTGCATGGGCGATTTCGGCACCGTAGTGGGCATGGACACTCTTGCCTCAGTGTTGAAAAAGTTTCTCATGAAGGAAAGGACCATACAGGCTTCCCTTTCGTCAGACGTTATCATGATAGAACGTAATTTTGGTTTCGGCGATGCCCCGCTGAAAATCGGAGCATACGAATTCAGGGGCAAGATAGACAGAGTTGACGCGCTGTATCCGGGCTCGCGCGATGTCGTGCTCTTCGACTACAAATTCACTAGACCCGATGCGCTGAGGTTGAGGCATTTCAACTCAACAATGGACAGACCGAAAAACTTTGAAGTGCCTATTTACTCACTGTACCTGAAAGATGTACTCGGGTATAACATTGCGGGCGCCATGTATTATTCACTTCCCAAATCAGGCGGAAAATTCGATCGCGCCGGCCTTGTCAATGAGAGCAAGGCAATTTACTTCATACCCGATTTGCCGAAAAGGAAAAACACACAGATTTCGGTGCTCTCTGAAAGTGAATTGGAGGAAACATTCGGGAAATACAGAGCATGGATAACCGCAACAGCGAAAGACATACAGGATGGAAAATTTCCAGTAACTCCCGAAGAGCGGGAATGCGAATACTGCGGCTACAAGGCATTCTGCAGAAACTGGAGTGGGTCGGCTGAATAACCAGCCGGACAGACAGTTGACAGCTTCACAGCTTGAAGTGCTGGAAGCAGTTAGACAGGGAAAGAGGGTTATTGTGGAGGCCTGCGCGGGCAGCGGCAAAACGACCACTCTCGTGCGATCCTACACAGACAAGCTGAAAGAGATTACATCCTTCCTGAACGCCGATGATCCGTTCAACCACCTCCTTGCGATAACATTCACAAACGAGGCAGCGGTGAAACTGAAACGCGATGTGTTCCGTGAAACGGGAGGGAACATAAGAGCCCTGACGAATAGAACGATATCGACCATACACTCGTTCTGCAACAACATACTGAGGGAAAACATCGTCGAGTCCGGATTGAGCCCCGACTACAGGATTGCCGAGGAGTACGACGTGGCGCAAACCGGAGAAAGCGTGCTCGAAAGAATTGTCAGTGAAAACATACTGAAGGATGCGGAACTGCGCACTTTCATAACAGAGCACGGATGGGGAGCCAGAGGAAAACTCAGCAATTCCGGTTTCTGCGGAATGGTGATGGCCGCATACAGGTGGATACGGGCAGAGGGATTCGATCTGGGCGAAGGGCTGGAGACGCTGAGGAGGAGGAAAGTTGCTTACAAAGACTGGCTGACGAAACGCGGTCACGGGGACGTTGAAACAGCCACGTACATAGACAGGGTAGACCGCTACACCGCCCTGATTGAAAAGTACCTAGCCGCATACTGGAAACGAATGGAGACAGAGAAGAGGGAGAAGGGAATACTGAGCTATGACGACATCATATACTATGCATACAGGCTGCTCCGGGAGTACGCACACATCAGGGAGCGGTACAGGAGACAGTTCCTTTACGTTTTTGTGGATGAGTTCCAGGACACCGATGCGCTGCAGCTTGAGGTGGTAGACATGATCTCTGAAAGGGGAAAACAGTTCTTTGTCGGAGATCCGCAGCAGCTCATATATGAATGGAGGAATGCCAATCCTGAGCTCTTCGCAAGGGCGGAGCAGGATGCGCTCGGAGACAACGACGGCAGCAGCGTGATTTACCTCAGGGAAAATTTCAGGAGTTCGGAAGGCATCATCTCATTCGTAAATCACCTCTTTTCCGGTTTGATGAAAGAGGGAAAAACTGCATATGTTGAAATGGAGGCGGCCCGTGAAGACCTGAAAGAGTGTGACGATGAACCTTCAGTCAGCATCCTCGTACCGAAGGGCGAAACACAGAATGAACTCCACGTTTCGGAAGCAGCCATGATTGCATCTGAGATATCACGAATCGTCGAAGAAGGTGCAACCGTTGTGGATATGCACGATCGCAAACGCAGGAGGGCAAAATATTCCGACATAGCTGTGCTTTTCAGATCGCGGTCTGCTGTGAAGATGTACGAGGAAAAACTCGAGGAAGAGGGCATACCGTTCATCGGACTCCAGGTGAGCACATTCTTCGAGAGACCTGAAATCATTGCGCTCAGGGACTACGTCATGCATCTTGCCAGACCGTCTGATGCATTCTATACTGCATCAGTGATGAGATCTCCGATTTTCGATGTTGAGGACGATTTCATTGCCGCCTCCGCGGCATGTAAATTCGATATGGATAAAATGAGGACGCTGGCTGGCGAATCCGACCACACCTCCCTCGCAAGATTCATTTGGCTCGACACATGGTGCCGTTCGGCGGCAGGAGTGCGTGTTTCCAGCCTGATGATGGAATTAATCAGGAAGAGCGGCTTCGACATGCTGTGCCTTGCAGGAAACAGGGGCATAGAGGCCTATGCCAATATCGTCAGCTTTATCGAACTGCTGAGGCGGTTAGAAAGTGAAGGACTGACGGGACCGCAGGATATTGCAGATGAGCTGGAAGAGATGATGGAAAGAGGGGCAGAGCCTGGGTCTCCGCTGTACGACGAGTCCAGCAATGCCGTGCGTCTCATGACCGTCCATGAGGCAAAAGGACTTGAGTTTCCGATTGTTTTTGTCGCCGGTTCGTTTTCCCGGCCCAGGCACGATAATTATGACATGTTCATACACAGGGATTTCGGCACCATCATAAGGGAAATAGATACGGGGAGCAATCCTCTGCGCTCATTTTATGAGGGGGTCGAAGAGGATCTCGACAGACTCAAAATTGGCGGGAATGAGGAGGAGAAGAGAATTTTCTATGTTGCGGCCACCAGGGCACAGCAGAAGCTTTACATATCCGCCTGCAGCCGCAATGCAAATTCATGGAGTAACGAAGTATGGAAGATGCTCAGTGCGGCCGGCATAGATGCTGCGACTGCATCTCAGGGAGTCCTGTCTTTCGGAAAAGGCAAGATCTTACTGTTGCACAGTCCGCGATACGTCAGAAAGGCAGGACACGCGATACAAAGAGATGTGCGTATTGACAGGAAGGTGCTCGGGCTGGACCTGTCGCATGCCAGAAAAACAGAGCGGTTCGCGATGACTCCCACCTCGCTGGCAGGGTACATGGTCTGTCACCACAAATCACTGCTATCCGCAGCGGGGAACACGGCAGTAACCGGCAGCGGCTCTGTTGGTGGCCTGGAAAGAGGATCTATGATTCATGCCTTCCTCGAGCATTACGATTATGTAAGGTCAAAAGAGCCGGCATTTCTGAAAGACACTTTCGGAGAAAAATACGGGGACATTGCCTCAAGCTCACTCAGATTCATTCAATCGGACATTGGACAGGAAGCAGGCAGAGCGGCGACGGAGGGGAGGCTCTTCAGGGAGCTGCCGTTCAGCGCATTACATGGCAGAGGAATACTCAACGGCAAAGTGGACATGATAATCACCGGGACTGATACGGATACTTGCACTGTGGTGGATTACAAGAGCGGCAGAGCCGACAGCCACCAGGAGGAATATCGCAACCAGCTGCTGACTTACGCTTCCGCAGTGTTGAAAATTACAGGATGCAACAGCATCCGGCTCGTTAATTTCTTTGTCGATGAGAAAGAACCGATCAGGTCATTTACAGTGAGTAGAAGTGAGGTTGAAGCTTTTGATTCGCAGCTTGAAGCATCGATGGAAGCGTATGACGGAGGAGACAGAACGGCTTCACCCGGGAAAATTAAATGTGATTTATGTGCGTTCAGAAATACTTGTGAGTTCAGGTTCGTGGATGCGGTTGATAAAGCATGAGAAGCGATACTTTCGCCAACAGCCACACCACACACACTGTTCACGCTGCAGACAGAAGGTACTCATTGCATAACAGCACAGCAGCCTGTCGCCTTAACACTCTGCACCAATAACAAAAGTGAGTTCTGAGAGGCAAGATTACAACGACACAGTATCTGCATCGATGCACTGTTTGCCGTCAATTCCTGGAACGTGCCTGCCTCGGATCGTCTGCTGCATCCCTGTAAACAGTATCGGTTGGGCCGATACCCTGAACCTGAACAATGTAACCGACCGACTCGGAATACTGAAAATGATTCATACCAGCGGGCACATTTATGATGCTGCCCTCAGTCAACTCTTCCAGTTCGTCCATATCAAACACATCGCCAAAGCCTATACCGAAACTGCCTGACAAGACGGTGTAAATTCGACTGTCAGTATGAGAGTGAGGCATTATGCGAACATTTTCAGGGATGCTCAATCTCATGACGTAAGCACCTTCCCTGGAAGGATCGCCATACAACACGGCACATTTTGCTCCAGCAGGCAGAACGTGATGCGGCTCCCAGAGAATATCGCCCGGACGAGTGATCCTGGGAATGTTGTATTCCGTCCTGAACACAGGCTCAAATTGGGCAGCCGGCTAATAAAATTGATTTTGAACCTGTTGCGAGGCAGCGCTGCTGAAGAGAATGTCTGACAGCAACTTCCCGCTGCCTTCAACCCAAAAGTCACAGACAGCTGAAAGAGCAGCATGGTCTTGAGGCGGACACATTCAGATGAGTCCACTTAATGGCTGGCCGCACTTTTCCGACACCGTTGCTGTCGGTAGCGCCATAATGACTTCTTTCCTTTGAGCGCCATGATCCGGTCACTGTTAATCTAGTCCGGACAGGCCGGGATATGACCAAAATATTAGACGAATACCTATTACCATGATCATTGTGACGCTTTCACGCGACTAGTGAAAGAGTAGATGACAGATTTGCCCTGTTGTCTACTCCATCATTATCGGCCGAGCGCCTGGTTTAATCCCTGCGTTTGGCCGTTGTTGAAGGGGATTGGGCGGTTGTGTACAGAATCTATGCACGGACTTTGCTCGCAACTCTCTGCTGCTGTGTCGTTGCATTCTCACTGAATATCTGTGACGCTTCTCTGACGGTAGCGTTCTCATGCACCAGCGCCCTTATCGCCTTGATCATGGCGACAGGATGCTCATTCTGCCAGATATTCCTCCCCATATCTACACCCGCGGCGCCTTCGGCCAGGGCATTGTGCACAAGGTTGAATATATCCTCCTCGGTGTTCAGCTTGGGACCACCTGCAACAACGAGGGGAACCGGGGTGCCGCTCACAACCCTGCTGAAATTCTCACAGTAATATGTCTTCACCAGCCGTGCTCCGATCTCGGCGGCGAGCCTGCATGAAAGTGCGAGGTATTTCGCATCCCTCTTTTCAAGCTCCTTTCCCACGGCTGTAATCGCCATCACTGGAATTCCATATTCCTCTCCGTCGTTCACGAGCTTTGAAAGGTTCACAAGCGATTGTTTCTCATGTGGCGCTCCGACAAATATTGAAAGAGCAACTGCAGCAACGTTGAGCTTCACCGCCTCCTTCATGGAGGTAGTAATTTCTTCGTCGCTCAGATCTTCTTTGAGTACGCTGGTTCCTCCGGAGACACGGAGCAGAATTGGAGTCTCCCATTTTGGATTCACTGAAGACCGCAAAACTCCCCTTGTCACTGATAGCGCATCGGCATACGGCAGTAGAGGTTCAATCGTTTCGCGCGGGTTTTCCAGCCTGTGCGTTGGTCCCATGAAATACCCGTGGTCGCATGCCAGCATCACGGATCGCCCGTTAGCAGGCTTGATCATTCTTGATATTCTGTTGGCCATTCCCCAATCCATTTCATTCATCTCGGTTACACTACCTTCTCATACTGCTACAGGCTAATAAATTTTCCACCCTACTCTCAGCGCTGCCCCGTCATCGGAATGGAAGAGAGAGCGTTTCCGTGACGTGCCCATATCCGATCTTTACGATCGTGGTGTGGAGTCCAGAGGAGAGGGAATGTGTCTCTTTGGATACGCTTTCTTTTCTGTTATTCATTGAATTACCTCATTCTCAACAGATTGCTCAAAAGATTTCCTGAAGTGCAAATGGTACGGAAGCAGCGTTGTTGTCGCAGACAGGTTCTTTGCATCGAGCAAGACATGCTCGGAATGCGGACATGTCAGGAAGACATTCACCCTCTCGGAACGTGTATTCAGCTGTGAGCGATGCAGCTTGTCAATTGACCGCGGCCTCAATGCAGCGATCAATCTTTCAGGACTCGCCGCCAGTTCGGCGGAGAGTATAAACGCCTGTGGAAACGGTGTAAGGCGCCCGAGCAGCAGCCGTGACGGTGCAACCGCGATGCATCGGGAAATGAACGCCCTTATCCCAAACGGGATAAGTGGATAAGCTTCATGGAACTGCAAGCAAATCACCCTGGCATGATTGATTTGAGCGAAGTGCAGGATTCCCGTGGGACGGAGCAGCTATGACTCGGGATGCGATTTTCAGTTACCGTCCTCGCACATCAGGCAGAGCGGACTTGATGTCCGGCAACGAAATGCCTGCCTGGCTCAATGGGACCTGCTGAAGGATTGGACATTCCCTGGACAATCACGAAAAAGACAACATGTCATCAAGAGTTATTGCCGCCTTGGAGCGTGAAGATCTGCAGAATATCAGAAGCTTCTTTCTGCCTTTAACAAAGCCTGACTTGGCATCCAGTTCTCCGATGGACTTCATCACTTCCCCTTCGGACAGAACGGACCACTTGACTTCGGCAAGTATGGTGACGTTTCCGGATTTGCAAACAATATCAATCTCTACCCCTTTGTGCCACCAGGGTTGTGGATTCTGGCAGATGTTCGAAGTCATGTATTCGGAGACCATTCCTTCGAAGGCCTTGCCCATGTAATTAGGCAAATCCATAAGGATCAAATCAACCAGTTCCTTTGTCCTGCCCGCCTCTGCCATTTCCTTGTTTCTTTGTATGTATCTGAACCAGAAGCGAATGTAATTGTCGGCTATGGTGTAAATGAATTTTCTCCTGGAATCGTAAGGGGCAACTCTCCTGACTATATGGAGCTGGGTGAGTACGTGGACATATTTTGAAAAGGTGCCTTTGTCCTGCCCGGTATAGCTCATTATGTCCTGCGGCTTTGAGCGGCCCATCGATATCGCTTCGAGCAATGAAAAATAATTCCTGACTTCTCTGAAATCTTCCTTCAATATGTATTCCGCATCGTTGTACAGTATGGAGTCTCTGCGGACCGCTCTGATCAGGTTCTCGCGTATGGAGAGTTTTTCATCGAATTGTGAGAGGTATGATGGCATGCCACCGAGTATAGCATAAGCAATAGCCTTGTCCACATTCTTGTAATTCGGGAAGAAAAGCGTCGCCTCCCTGAATGGGAAAGGCCGGATTTCCAATTGCCCGGTCCTTCTGAGATACAATGGGGATTCTCTTGACATTAATTTACTCATAGCCGATACAGACGAGCCGCACAGAACGAGAAATAATGCCGTTTTACTCAGGCTTCTGTCCCAGTGTTCCTGTAGAGTGGAAGCGAGACTTCTGTCTGCTGTGAGATATGGATATTCATCTATAATCAGGAGAAGCCTTTCCTTTGCAGAGGAAAAATAGGAAAACAAGGCATCCCATGACACAAACGGGTTCAACTTCAGAAAAGAATCGTTCAGAGAGGTTGACACAACCTCAGAGAATCTCCTCAGATTTTCTTCGGTTGTTGTTTCCCTGGCAAGCAGATAAATCGACTTCTTGTTTTCAGCAAATTTCAGTAAAAATGAAGTCTTGCCGACTCTCCTCCTCCCATATACGATAAGGAACTCTGCCTTACCTGATCTGTAACGGTCCTCGAAGTGAGATAATTCTTCTTCTCTGCCGACGAACTTCATAGATGACGTTAACGGCACTTCATATAAAAACATACTCTAGAGTAGTCTAATATAAAGTATACTACTTAACAATTAACCAGCTTGTTGCATTTACCAAGGATACCGCCCACACCGTCGCGCATTATCCCCTGAACAAGAAATTGAATTAGATTTTACAGGTTATCAATCGACGATACGTATGCATAACAGGACAAAATCGGTAAACAACCGAGTCGATGCTTCCCTGATAATGTATTCGCTGCTCACGTCATGAGAAATATCGGATTCGTCCAGACAAGAGTCAATGAAGCACCAGACTCTGAATTTCCCGATACGTGGCGTATTTGACTAACACACCGCCTTGAATACTATCGGCATTCGTCAGGATGATTGACGGCCATACAAGTAGTGGAAATTATTCTCACAGAGAACAGTGACGGGTAAGAACAAAGTCCGGAAGTGATAGCAATAAGTGGACCCGGTGGAATTTGAATTGTTTTTACACGTGTTTCAACGACCGATAGTTACCGAAGAATACTGGTATGAAGTCACCAAACATTTATAATCTATTGCTGGCTATTGTCAGCTATGGTTACCACCATACAGATTGATGAAAAGGTGAAAGCAAAACTCGACACTCTGAAGATTCACCGCCGCGAGTCATATAATGAGCTGATATCAAGGCTCATAGATACCGCATCTCCCAAAATCGTAAGTCGAGATACATTGATTGAAACACTGGAAGTGCTTTCAGACCCTGAGTTCATCAAGGGCATAGAAAGAGGAGTCAGGGATATTAAAGAAGGCAGGATAAAGCCGCTCAGTCAGGTCATAAAGGAGCTGGGATAGGTTTGGCTTATGAAGTTTACCTTACTTCAGAGGCCGAAAGGTTTCTCAAAAAGTGCGATAGAGTCGTGAGAGACAGAATCGTCAGCAAGCTGACGAAACTGGGTGTTGATCCGGAAGCAGGAAAGCCCCTCACCGCGGCGTTGACAGGGCTTTGGAGTCTGCGCATCGGAGACTACAGGGCAATATATGAAATCAAGAATGCCGAGTTGCTTGTTCTGGTCATCAAGATAGGGCACAGAAAGAATGCCTATGACTAATTAGGTCAAGCCAAGTAA
Organism: Candidatus Sysuiplasma acidicola; assembly: GCA_019721035.1. Taxonomy (NCBI): domain Archaea; kingdom Methanobacteriati; phylum Thermoplasmatota; class Thermoplasmata; order Candidatus Sysuiplasmatales; family Candidatus Sysuiplasmataceae; genus Candidatus Sysuiplasma; species Candidatus Sysuiplasma acidicola. Next base: position 1,204 of record JAHEAA010000022.1, on the reverse strand, counting down.
TCATGCAGCTGTTACGTGAAAACAGTGAATTTGACCGGGCGGAATTTTATTGTTGTTCTTCGATGATGTGGTAGTGTACAGCATTGTCTGTAAATTCTTTAGGACCCTGTGTCTTCACTGCAAAACATATGGAGTGTAAAGCAATGGAAACACAAGGCAATGAAATAGGTGAATTGAAAGATATAATGATTGGCTTTCTGGAACAGAACAGAGAGGGAATGATCTCCCTCGTTGAGTGGTTCCTGAACAGTGTGATGGAGATGGAAGTAGAGCAGCAGGCAAACGCGTCTCTGTATGAACGGTGTGGCGGCAGGAAAGCGTACAGGAACGGTTACAAGCCACGGACACTGAATACGGTCAACGGTCCGCTCAACCTCAGCAAACCGCAGCTGAGAGGTCTGTCATTCGAAACAGGTGTGTTTGACAGGTACTCCAGGGTTGAGAAGTCACTACAGCTTGCAGTCGTGGAATCGTACCTGCAGGGTGTGAGCACGAGGAACGTGACGGACATCATAGAGAAGCTGGGTGCCGGCGGCATATCTGCATCGGCGGTATCGGCCATGTCGAAGGAACTCGACGGGAAGGTCGACGAGTTCCTTGGCAGGCGCATAGACAGAGAGATGATCTATCTCATAGTGGATGCAACATACTTCAAGGTCAGGGACGGACCGAAGTATGTTTCGAAGGCGCTGTTCATAGTCGCCGGCGTTGGACTCGACGGCCACCGTGAGATACTCGGCGCAAAGATAGCGGATGCGGAAACAGAACTCCTGTGGGAAGGGTACTTCGACGAACTGAAGGAGAGGGGTCTTCACGGTGTGAAGATGGTCATATCCGATGGGCACAAGGGCATAAGGGGTGCGGTGGAGAGATGCTTCCTCGGAGCATCCTGGCAGATGTGTCAGGTGCACTTCATCAGGAATCTGATGAAGGTCATACCGAAGAAGAGTTGGGGTGATGTTGTCGATGCCATACAGCTCGCACTCAGCGACCCTGCCAGGCTGGGTGACGCCAGGACACTGCTAGAGCGGAAGGGAATGACAAAAGCCATTGACATGTTCGACCGCTTTCAGGATTCGCTTCACAGCTATTCGGCGTTTCCCAGGCAGCAATGGAAAAAGCTCAGGACATCGAACATGCTTGAGCGTATAAACCTGGAACTGAAGAGGAGAACACGCAAGATCGGAGCGCTTCCCAACGACAG
>JAHEAA010000021.1 GCA_019721035.1 Candidatus Sysuiplasma acidicola | reverse complement strand
ATATTCCCCGGGATACATCGCCAATCATCTGAAAGCCATCAAGAGTTGGGCGGAATTCTCGGGCAAACAAATACAGCGGCGCATAAAGATAGCGAACACTCAAAGACGCCCTACGCTGAGAGACGAAAGGGTGCCAACGCAGGAGGAGCTGAAAAGAGTCCTGTACGCGCCGACCACCTCCCTGAGGACCCGTTCTGCCATCATACTTATTTCACATGCAGGCTTGCGAATTGAGACACTATGCGATTATCTCGGCGTCAGCGGCCTGAAGATATCGGACGTAAAGGATTTCAGTCTGAAAGACAACAGAGTATCAGCGCAGACTGTTCCGGCAATGATTGTCGTTCCACCCGAACTGTCAAAATCCAGGAGGCAGTACGTAGCCTTTTTGAGCCGTGAGGGGTGCGATGTTCTTACCGAATATCTGAATGAAAGAGCCAGAGCGGGTGAAAGGCTCACACCGGATACAGGAATAATAGCCACTTCGTCTGCCCATTTCGGCAAAAGCCGTTTCCCAGGCGTGGTCGACAGAAGTCCGTTCCTCAGGACGACGAAGATAGGCAATGAGATAAGGGTGGCAATGAGGGCAGTCGGACTCACACAGAGACCGTATGTCTGGCGCTCATTTTTTGATACTCAGCTCATGATAGCAGAGAGCAGGCAGCGGATTTCGCATGCCTACAGGATGTTTTTCATGGGACATGTAGGGGACATTGAGGCGACGTACACCACAAACAAGAACAGGTTGCCTGAAGACGTCATTACGGATATGAGGAACAGTTACGATCAGTGCTCTGAATATCTGGAAACATCTGCTTCCCACCACGAGTCTGGCGCCCACGTACATTCAGTCATCCTGAAATCAATCGGATATACTGAGGAAGAAATAGATGCACTGGGTGGAATAGAGCAAATTCCTGAAAGCAAAATCTCTGAGCTCATAAAACAAAAGGTTGTGAGCAACCTGGTGAACAATGGAAACAGGCAGAAGGTCGTTTCGCAGAAGGATATCGAAAACTACCTGAAAGAAGGCTGGGAGTTTGTTTCAGTAATTGACCGCGACAAGGCAGTTATTCGACTGCCCGGGTGAATAATTAAATACTCAACAGGCACATCAATTTTTACGAAAGAACTCTCAGACATCCGGGAGCTTAAGGCAACAGTGCAAAGATACATCGACGATCCCGTGGTACGCAGCTTCGTCCGTGATTTGCCCGACAGACTGTCCAAGCCCAAGACCGCAATGGTCTGCATGTTGGTCCATGCTTCTTTCCACAACGATGAAAGGACCACTTATCAGCTGTTAGATGCTGTCAGGAAAATCGAGTGAATACAGTAATCATGAACGCCTCGACGTTTACGTCACTGCCCTCTGCATCACTCAAATGCCATCGTCATGGGCGGAGCGCACTCTTCGCGATAAAATCTCCTCTTGACGTTTACTCAGGAGTTGGATTCCCTCTCTAATATATCCGTCGTGAGCTTTCGATAGAAAAAAATCCATCCACAATGGGACCTCAGGGTTCACAGATGGGTAGGAGAAGCTGCTCAATCTCTTCGGCGGGATGAAGTATCCACTTGTAACTTGAGAGCTCGGAACTTCCGGGCAAGTATCTGTTAACCCGGCAACGAATCGTTACGAATTAATGCGGCTATGCTTTCTTGTTTTTCGATTGTGCCTACCCCACTTAAACAACTCAATAATAATTCCAGAGAGGATGGTCCAAAACACCAAATCGATTCCGAAGGCGATTGGGATAAAATAATAATTTCCAAATTTAAATGTAACGGCAGACCCCACATAGTCAGACGTGCTTCCATTAGCTACTGTAGTTATGAATCCGGTGGGATAACCAAATGCAATTCCATAAGATACTTTTCCAAAAACAACGAGTGTCGCCCACTTGTAGTTGTATGCCAAGGATGCTAAAGAGGTAAGGAATCCTGAGATAAGAGTCAATATTACGTCTCTCAGCTTATTGCTTACCATCTTCCTCACAAAATTCCTCAAACAATGGTAACACCACTGAATAGTTTGCGGTTTGGCTCTTTATTTTGTACTATGCAACACCCTGAACGATAGCCCATGCGTTGACACTTCACAGCCCTCTAAGCGGTTTACCACTTGAAAGTTTATCTATCGTTGCTGCCGAGTGCACGATGTCCGCTCCGGCGCCATACCCATCCCTGTATATCGGGATAGGTAAACTTTCACTTGAGATACCCCTTAATAAAGCTCGCCCGAGTATGAATACACGTTCAGGCTCACACAGAAAAGAACATCTATTTCTGACACATTGGCTACAAATGTCAGCTGGCCGTAAAAGCTGGAACTTATGTTGGTGATTCCTTCGGCTGATAGCCATTCCCTCACAAGGGATATTGATAAGCTATTCGGCCCGAACATTCCATAAAATTGAGTGGGTGTCAGGAATCTGTGATAAAGGCTAGATTGAGTATTGGAGATACTTCTTAGATAATCGTCTGCAGTTGCCATATTCTCGCTCAGGACAACAGTTATCGAAATAGTGTGCGATGAATTTAAGGATCCAACAAGCGTTGAATCTTTGAGAACAGGTGGCAGAGTATCGGGTATCCCAGAACTGATTAAAGAATGAGTTTGTGTGATCTCGCCCCTCAGTTGTAGCGATCCCGGTTGTGATGTTAACGAAAATGCAGTCCACAGAAACACTATGCATCCAGCAACTACCAATAATGTAGAGAAAGCCTTTTTTCTGCCTATAATTCTCTTTCTCCCTTCCTCACTTGCCCTTTGTAAGCGGTGGTCCGGTATTTGCCAATTTTGGCGAAGTGGGTCTTTGGAGAAGGATGGGAAGGCTGGTTCTTACATGGCACGGTTCAAGAATGTCATTTTGTCACGGGTAAGGTTCAACGGCATCGAACTGAAGCTGATGGTAAACGTGGCTAGTGAACACCTTATGGCAACGACAGACGCTGAAACCTTCATGCTACGAAATTTCCCGACCCCTATCTTATTCGGGGTTTCATCATCGAACTCCACTTTGCATACCTCGTTGTCCTTATTCAGATGCATGGGCATCATGGTGTTCGAATTTCTGACAAGATTATAACTGATTACTCTATGGATTGGGAGCTCCGACTCCGTCAAAGACAGGCAGGATATAGTCAGTACCGCTAATCGATGTCTCAAGGTTAAGTGAATAGATAACAAGTGCAATAGTATTGCCTTGAGTTGGTGTGGGATATCCGTTGTTTAAGATGTCCCCGGAAAAAATGACTGTGCTGCTCTTGGCGTTCATTATTCCGTTTGATAGAAGCGATGCTACACTCGCATACATGCCAAGAGTATTGGCATCATCCGCTGCTATTGCGGCCCATCCATCACCGGGAATCCAACCTGTCGCAACTGCTGCTGCAGTTATGACCCCCAGAAAGCTAAGACCAATTGATAAAATGCCAAAGATATCCGCTCCAAGGTTGTTGTCACTGCCGGTTATTGAAGAGTAAACAGTTGACCACTGGACTTCACTGCCCGCACTGAGGTTGGTATAAAACTTCTTTATGAGATTTGCCGGCCAGTTCAATGTACTTATCGCCTGTGGACTCGTATAAGGGCTGTACGCATCATACCCATCGTACACGTATCCCAATTGAAAAAGAGTATTGCCATTAGAACTCTGCGTGTTTACTATGTCTATAAGTGGTATCGTTTCATAGATGGAAAGGTTTACCCACATACAAACCTCCCCGCCGACAGAGGCAAAGCATTCGTATTCCTGTTCTTGATAAATGTCAGCCTCTAGTGAGCCATTTGCATAGATGAAGCCTGCCGATTCTCTTTGACTGGCATTGGGCGAGGTAACAGCAAATGTTTCGGTACTCACTGAAACATTCGAAGGGGAAGTATAACTACTACCTGTTGACAAATAGAAAGAGTACTTACTGCTCTCGTTATATCCCTGCCCTGTAGTCCACCCTACTTCGTTATTTATGGCGCCAATTGTTACTGATGTGATTATCTGCGTATTCCCTCCTGTGTCATTTGCCCATGCAATAGGAATCTCTACAGGGCTGGTCACAGTGCCAAATGTTGTCCTCTTCATCAATACCCATCTTGTCTGACCCTGGCTCGGATCATTGCTGAGCGCTGAAGCAGAAGCGGATGAAACTCCAGTGGTGGCAGTACTGTTGACAAAGATGTGTGGTCTGCCAATTAATGAAGGATGCAAGTTAATAGAAAAGACAGAGCTGCGATTCACCTGCAGGGGATTGTAAGGCAACTGATCGGAATAAAGGATCACTTGGTCGGTCGTCTTGTTGTAGTAAAAATAATAGGTTAACTGTGCAGTGAAAGAAGTTTCAGCCCCCAGCTGACCCGCAGACCTGAAGAATCCCGACCAATTTGAGGCGATATCGAGAAAATAGAATGGGAGGTATCCAGATACCACGCCCGTCGAATTAGCCCAGATTCCCAGTAGCTGAGGTATGTTCTTAGCGGTTGAAAAACGCTGCATCGGTGGATTGGCTGACCACACCTGAATATAAACAGCTAAGAGCTGTGATGAAGTAATATCCGGAGAGACGGAAAAACCGATTGGTATACCTGTTGTATTTTTTCCCCGATTGCTGAGATTGTGACCAATCCAAGGATGCGCGAAAAGCACAGCAAGAATTATGATAACGCTGATTACAACTGCGCCTATACGCTTTATGGAATGTTTCACCAAGAAAAGTCACTCCATGGTTGAGTTAACGTTCCTGCCGATATAAGAATATTGGGGGGTACAGTAGTCCCGCATATATGGGACAGCAGCCGACACGAATCTGTTTAAGCGCCTGCAAATCCGTTGTCAGTCAGCGGTGCGGTGACTGATGCGGCGGCATGTCCGCTGAACTGTTGGGACATGCAACGATGTTTCCACATTCATGCCTGCTGTTGTGCGGTTATGGACCGTTTCACGAACTAACGAGTGCGCATCATGATCTCATTGATGAGAAGATGATATCCTTCCTGAATTCTTCTTTGAATGCGTAGGCGGCTGTCTCTCGCTCGCCGCGCACAGACTGCATTGTCTTCAGCAGCGTCCATATGTTCCTGAGAATGACTGAGAGAAAGAGATAGAAGAGGCGGATGGCGTCGCTGTGTGATGTTGTCATTCCAGTGAACTCATGGTCATCAACCCTGTAGCCTGTCTCTATACCACAGCGATCGTCGTAGTAACGGCATATGTCGACGATGTTCTCGTCCGTCACTGACATGTTTGTGACGTAGAGCCAGTATACTGTCTCCTGATGTCTTTTCCTTTTTTGCACCACTTCGCCGCTGTCTATGATTATGAGTGTTGTCGTGTCGGTGATGCCCCTGTATGTTGTCACCCATTCAATGTGCCTGAAACGAAGACCGCGTGTTGCCTTCACCTCCCTCTCGATTCTGTCGTTCGTTTCTATCGGCATAACGTAGCTTATGCCCATGTCCGTCAGCATATGTCTTATCTCGACCGTCGAGAATGCCCTGTCCATGAGCAGGTGCCTTATGCGCACATGGCGTGAGGCATCATCAATCAGCCTCCTCACAACCTTCGGAAGGCTGGAAAAGACGTTGTACTCTGTGGCTGCAATCTCGAAACGCATTCCCTTTTCCACGACACAGAATGTTGCAATCCTGTAGAACCAGGATGTACCGTTCTTGTGCTTTCCGCCCACAACGAGCTTCGAAACTCTCTTTCCATAATACTCCCTGTCGTTGCAGTCAATTGCGCATGTCACCGGCATTGTGAACATGCGCATCCTATTTGCCGCCGAAATGACATTGCCGTTTATTTCCAGCATCTGCCTTTTCACATCGCCCGCGGGCATCCTGTTCAGCGCACGCCTGACCGTGTCACCCGAGGGAACGGCCAGCAGCCACTTCTCCCTCATTACGCCCGCAACGCCGTCGACGAACTTGTGCACCATGGCTGTCCAGACAAGTACAGCAATGTAGGCGCCCTTCGTATAATCGGAATTACCGACAGGCAGCTGGAAATGGCGTTCAAATCGCTTGAGCACAAAATCCTTAATCCTTCTGTTGCTTATCTCATTCGTAGAGTGCATCCCAATGCCTCCAAACACTGGAATGCACTCTCACATCAAAAAATGTGCCAGTGCAACTATTTCCTTATGCGGGACTACTGGGGTAAAAAAAACGGTCTGTTTCCATCTTTATTCCCATGTGTGAATAGATTCATGCCCTCGCTGTGAACTTTTTTGAGTGCCTTGAAGGCACTCCTGCCTTAGGATTTTGATGCAAATGCAATAAATTTCACGTGTGTCCGTTGCGGATTGTGGTTGCGATCGTGCCCCACGGCTGCTGAACGGTTGCAGAATGCTCACTGCAGGCCTGTTTTACGCTGTGATGTAAGTCAGACAGCCGAGATGCTGCTTGAGGGAGTGCTGTGCTCTTGTGACGGCGGCGAACAGGTTGGCGATGAATGTGAAGTGGCACGTGCGATCGAATGCCCTCTTCCCCCGTTTCACCGGTCTCGAGTCGAGCAATGTGTGTGACTTGCTCACACCGAACTGTCCCTCAGTTTTGCCGCTTCTCTCTCCGCATTCGTGTTTGAACTCTTCAGGATGGGTGAAAAGGCAGCTCCGCCGTCCACTCTGCCTGGCTCTCATGGCCTTCGAATACTTGAAATGAAATCACCGATATCGGACTGCGAATCGCTCATCCGTTCCATTTCTACCTTGATGGCTGTCGGTTGTGACAGTCTGAAAGGTTGCGTCATGTTATAGTGTTCAGCTCTCACTTCATATCATTTATTCGGAAGCACATTCACAGGTCTGCGAAAACGCAGGCAGCATCGTGCTCTATCCAGACGTCGCATCATGTATCTCTGACTACCATTTGTAATGGATGATAGGATATTACCTTTGTCTTATACCTATTTGTGGTATAAGTCCGGGCAGACCCATTCTGACTTACGGTTTAAAGCTCTTGATTTTTCCATGCCTTCACGCACTATAAAGAGGCACAGTGACAAGAGGCAGAAAGGGGGTCCAAGAGAGTATGCCCAATTTGAATGGTAGAGAGACCGTTATGCACATTTTCGAAGCAAGAACTGTCGCCTGGAAGCAGAGTGGCAGCAGTTGCAGTTCCTGCTATAATCTTTTCACCATTGAGTTGAAGCAAATAACCCGTTGCATCATATGAGACGTCTTATGGGGTGTAGACAGACGTGCCGCAGAGAGGTCCTAACTTGGATTTTCACAGGTAATAAAAGCGTTGATCTTTTTGTATGTTTCAGGAGATTTCAATTTTCAGTTTCCTGTTTCCCAGATGGGGTATTTCCATACCCTTCCACCGCTGCTGCTTGAGGCGGCAGAGCGGTGGAACAGCATGAAACCACCATAGCTTCATAACCGTACGGTCAGGATCGAGATAGCGTGAAAAATGCTGCGAAATGTAATATCTCATTCAGGCGCGAAAATCCAAGTTAGAGGACAGACCAGTCGCAACAATAACATTCAATGGCAGAGAAGTTCAATGACTTCCGATCTCTTGAAATGACCCTGCAGTGGAAAACTTTGCACTGCATCTGTAGTTGCAAAAAAGTGTTCAGCTCCCGGTAACATTCCAGTAGGACAACAATATGCCGGCTGTTCCGCTGTTCCATCCTGAAAGGTCGTACTGCTGAATGGATTGAAAGCTGTATCCCGCCACTGATATATCGAAGTTCTGCCCATTTTGAAGGCTGATGTCAGCACCAACCACGACAGTTTTTTCAAAATTAATTCCAGACAGTATGTCACTGACGTATGGTATTGCAATACCCACGATATCCGAACTTATCGTCTTTGCCCAGTTCATGAATGATGTCATCACACCACCCAGAGGCAGAAAACCAGATACGTAATTAGCCAAACTGGAGGTGCTAGATGTAAGACGGAAGTATGAATACTGCTCACTTGTAAATGGTGTAATTGTGCTGCTGAAGTTTTGTTGCTTGCCAAAAGACGTATAGACCACGTTAGGAAACCCCTGCATCTGTTGTGGAAGTATCGAGGATAGATCTCCTCCAGGCGGCGAGAATCTCGCCATCATCATAACATTGCCACCGCTCAACCCAACATTATTGACGTATATGTCAGCCTGATAGTCGTTATAGGAAGTTACCTGGCAATAATAATTGACGTAGACGTATTGATACTCTGAATATGTTACTGAAGCGTTTATGAAAATAACCGCCGATTTGTAATTTGTGAATGCTTCCGATGCGATGTTGCCATAAGCGGGCGTGCTAGTCGGCTGTGAACTGTTTACAGACCATGCACCCTTAACAGTATTGTAAACACCAGCTTGAAAGACGGTATCCTCCCCGCTTATGCCCAAGGTGTAACCAATTGATCCACCTGCATATGTCGTCAGATTGTTCACCCACTCAACCGGTACCCAGATATTTGGGGTAATAGTCGAGCCCAGGGCCTTCCAGTAATACCCGGGCGTGCAATGAAGGCATCTGCCACCCACACAGTCAGGCGTAGCGATGGTATTGTGTGGATACGCTGACGGCTGCTGTTTTGCATTATCAATGAAAATGTTGAAAGTGACTTCATACGCAAGATGAAACGCGCTGTCGTTGAGATACCGCAGCAGCAAACCCGGTGAAAACCGCAGATAGGTTATGGCCGACCAGGTTGTGTTGTTAGCAAGCTGTTCAACCGCAGTGACCGCGAAAGATGTCTCGAACGCGTCGGCATACGACTTCCCTCCCATCTGGGTAAGATTGCTTCGCCAGCCCATTGCAACACTATCGATTAAGCCATTGAACGGAAAGGTAAACAATCCATATGAGTTGGAAAAAGAGCGTACGACAAGAAGTTTGCTGTTGTTGATATTTAGCGGCGCGCCGCCTGAATTCACAGGATGCATGTAGACACTGACCAGTGTTTTCGATGCATTCATGCCATTTGGATTCCTGAACTGTATGCTCGCACCGCTAGGGAAGAATGGCCCAGTTTCATTTACAAACAATTTGTTACTGTTGCGCGGACTAACATTACGGTTATACGTGACGACTTCAGCAGCGCTTGCAGAAGCAATGATGACAATGAGAACAACAGCTGTGGTCACCAGCATCCTCGGCTCCCTTGAAATAGATCCCTTGATAGATCCAGATCCCAATGACAAGTAACCACTCGCCTAACGTATTACTTCTGATGTACTAATAATTATTTGGATGGCTAGTCCCTCCGAAACATGGCGTCAGTATATGGTTAGATTCACCGGCATGTTTTATTCCAATATGCGAATAGACTCATTCCCCCGCTGTGAACTGTTTTGAGTGCCTTGAAGGCACTCCTGCCTCAAGATTATGATGCAAGCGCAATAAATTTCACGTGTGTCCGTTGCGGAATATGATTGCGATCGTGCCTCATGGCTGCTGAACGGTTGCAGCATGCTCACTGCAGGCCTGTTTTACGCTGTGATGTAAGTCATGCAGCCGAGATGCTGCTTGAGGGAGTGCTGTGCCCATGTGACGGCGGCGAACAGGTTGGCGATGAATGTGAAGTGGCACGTGCGATCGAACGCTCTCTTCCCCCGTTTCACCGGTCTCGAGTTGAGCAATGTGTGTGATTTGTTCACACCGAACTGTCCTTCAGTTTTGCCGCTTCTCTCTCCGCATTCGTGTTTGAACTCTTCAGGATGGGAAAAAGGTAGTCCGTTGTCCACTCTGCTGGGCTTTCATAGCCTTCGAACATTTGAAATGAAGCCACCGATATCGGAATGCGAATCGCTCAACCGTTCCATTTCTACCTTGATGGCTGTCGGTTGATATTCTGAGCGGTTGCGCCATGTTATAGTGTTCAGCTCTTACTTCACATCATTTATTCGGGAGCACATTCACAGGTCTGAGAAATCACAGGAAGCATCGTGCTATATCCAGACGTCGCATCTTATATCTGTAACTACCATTTATGAGGGATGATAGGGTATTATCTTTGTCTTATACTTATATATGGTATAAGTCCGGGCGGACCCATTATATTTATGCGATTGAGCAAAAATTTGTTTAACAAGACTCCATCTCGCTTTAACACATCGGCATTGACTCCATCTTCATTGAGCTGTCATAAATGACGATTTCAAAGCATCCCGCCAAAAGCCTTAATACAATCGTAATACTATGGTATTACGATTGCTATGGACACAATTCCTGCCAAGTTAACCCACCGGCTAGTCAGCGAAATGGACGAACTGATAAAGGAGGGCTGGTATGCCAACAGATCTGAGCTCATTAGAGCTGCTGTAAGGGAGACGATAAGACGCGTGCGATCTGAACGCATAGAAGCCGCAATCAAGGAGGATGTGGAGTGGGGACTCGGTGGCAAGAATTAAGAATGCTGTTTTAGACACCGGCCCGCTTACGCATTTGGGCCAGATAGATTCTTTGAAGGTGTTCCGCGTTTTCCAGGACATATTGTTGAGCGAGGATGTTGTCCGCGAACTCGGAGACGCCTCACGCTTCCCGGCAAATTGCAAAGTCTCAAGGTTGAAAGGGCGGGCAAAAGATATGTCCAAACTGATAATGGAGGAGTACGGACTGGGCGCCGGGGAATCCACTGCGATAGCACTTGCCAAACAGGAAGGTGTCAGTCTTGTATTCACCGATGATTTGGAAGCGAGGGAAGTGGCTAGGAGTTATGGACTGGAACCGCATGGCACGCTGGCGATTGTAACACGCGCATACAGAGAGAATATCATAGGCAAGAGAGAAGCAATTGCCTGCATTGACAGACTTCACAGGTATTCTACCCTTTATTTGACCGTGGATCTCGTGCACTGGGCAATCAGCCAAATAGAGAAACATGACAAGTAAATCGCACCGCAATGATGCTTCAAATCCGGGCTGACCCATTTGTTCCATCAACGATGTGCCCGGCAGCACACTTTTCGCACAATTTCACGGCACTGCCGTTTGCCGCCTGCGGCGTTCAGCTTTATCGAATGCGTGCCTGCCAGGTCAGCCCAGTTACCTTTTTGTCGAACTGTCTGCAAACGGTTAAATAGTGTGTTGTGAAAGTATCGGGACCATGGGTTCAAAAGTCAAAGCCGTAGCTGTCATTTTCGTTGCAGTTCTTATTGTCGCAGGAGCGGCAGTTTACCTCTACCCGCGCCTCGTCAAACATGGCCCGGCCATGTCTGCAGGTACTTCGTTTCTTTCCTCCGGTACAATCGGCAGCAGTGTAGGCGGAAGCTGGCATCGCGAGTATTATATAACCGCAGGCGCGCACAATCCGATTGCGTTCGTAAAGGCATATCTCGGCATGCTCATGCCAAATTATACTCAATCCGGCAGTCCTCTGCCTGCGAATGAGACACAATATCTCAATGGCAATTCGCAGTTTTCGGTAATCGGATATGGAGAGAATAAGACTGGTGCGAACATTGATGGCGCTTTACTGTATCTCCCGAATGCTACACTCGCTACCGGCATATATGTCAATCTCACTGCCAAACTCCATAACAATATCTCAGTTCAGGTTTCCACCGGAACGATTGGAAGTACACCATATACTTTTGTAAATTTCACAAACAATGGAAACGTGACCGAAGCGATTTTCGCACATGATGGAAATTACTTCCTGGCTTTTGTTTATGTGGGCTCACCCGGCGTTCCAAAATCGGGCCTTGTAGCTGTAATGACTGAAGAATTAAGTACTCTGGGCAGTGGAACCACAGTTTCCTATCCTGCACACCTGGTGACCTCCTCGCAGGCAGCCAGTGCATTTGGCATCGGCATAGACTCCACAATTTATTTCAGCGCGAATGTTACCAACATGAGTTCTGTTATCCGCGCTCTTTCTGGCCTGTCTGGTAATGCCAGCATCAGCGGCGCGAGCACAAGTACAGTCGGGAACCAGTATCTGGGTAACCTTACTGCTGCCGGTGCTGCGGTGTTCGGCAATGTGAGCCGGAGTGAAATTGCCCTTTCATCGTTCGCCACTTTCAAGAGCAGCACTTACTCGTCATCTCTGTATGAAGCGTTGAATATTCAATTCAGCGGCAACAAGAATTACTCATCAAGTTACCACTCGGGCGTTGTCAGCGGGAAGGATTATTTCTTCGTAAGCGCAAACATCAGCAACAGCTCTTCAGCTCACATCTCATTGCTGGTGTGTGCGGATGGAAACTCGCTGATTGTGCAGGCTGTTCTCACTCCAGGTGTGATGACGTACACTCAGATGACTGTCTTCGCGGCCGCCCAGATATCCGACATTTGAAACATTGTTGAGGCATATTGAAAACACCCCCCTCCAGCCACATGGTCTTTTCGTGCTCTTCTGCAACGACAGTTTTACTTATTCGCATCCCAGGCGGCAAGAATCCCTGCATGGGCCGGTAATCCAGCTCGCCCCTCGACTCAGTTATGATTTCCACGCAATTCATCAACGGCCGATGCGGCAGACAATATTGTTTTTCCCAATCGGAAATCAGAGTATATTGGCCTTGAAATCGTCAGGCCGGCTCAATAGTATCCACCTACAGGCGAACTCCCCGTGCTGTTTGAAGGCGGTGATAGATTAGCGAACTGCTCAACTATCCCTTTGACAACGAATCCCTGGTGCGGACTCGGGAGCCCCCACCAGTCGCTGGTCAGGTGCCAGAGTCCGTTTGAATAGTGATACGTCAGCAGGTAAGGCAGAATAAGAGTGGCGACAGTGGAGTTCACACTGCTGTTGCCCTTGATAGGAGTGAGACCCGACACCGGCAATTTTGCGCTCTGATTGATTAGTACTATGTACCAAAGATCTGCAGTAACAGAAGCAACGTTTCCACTAATGCTGATCTTAAAGTTATATACTGAGTAGTAGTCGACAGGGTCGTGCGAGAAAAACTTTGACCAAGTACTTTCAATTGTGCTCTTATTCGTATATGTTCCATTAAGAACACTTCCCTTTACCGACCAGTAGAGAACAGAGCCGGACGTGTATTGTGACATGGTTTGCGAAAGGTTCTCAACACCTATTGCCTGCCAGTGTTCATAAGCAAGTGAAGTGACCTGTTGCTTCACAGAAGCAGAAGGCGCTGCAGTAGAGGGTCTAACTGCATAAAGCGCCCATCCTGCTCCGGCAACTATCAATAGTATGACCACAGTGGCTGCAAAGGCACCAGTAGAAATCCCCTTTCCTTTCTTTGAGGAAGGGGTGCTAGATTCTGACATTGTACAAAATGATTTCTTCTGCTAAATATATTTTAGCAAAAATCAGTCAGGCATGTATCCCCCGGATATGACGGTTCGTCAAGCAGACTTCAACCAGGCCGGGACCGGCGCACATAACTTCGATTCGGTGAATGATACGCCAGATATTGTTGTGAAATATGAAATAGATGCGCGGAGATGCTAAATGCATGAAGAGATGCGGATTCATTGAAAAGGAAATAGAGCCATCTGATGTCTTCAATAAAATCAAATCGATTCTGTCGTCCGAAGGATTCGCTTTGGAATCACAGACTGTAAAGGAAGGTTTCTGGGACATCCGGGCTGGAAGGAAGGATGTGGATAGAGTCGCAATAGGCAGAGTCCGGGACGCGGACGTTGTTATTTCCGGAAGAAAGGGAAAATTCGAAGTGACTTTCAAACTGGGTGTCTGGGGGAAAGATCTTCCCGTCCCTGTTGTGGAGGGTGTCATGACACTTGGAATTCCAACTTTCAGGGACCTTCACGAAGAGCACGAGCTCGAAAGTAGAATTTGGGAGAAAATCGTACACAATGTCGATCCTTCACTGCTAATATGCGAGCGGTGCGGCATGGTGCTCAGGAGTGAAGAGGATATGAAAGGACACGCCGAATTCGAAAGGCACCATTATCTCAATACACTTGCGCTGAACGCAAGAATGGGCTTTGAAGGAGCACGCGAAGATGCACCTCTTGCCTTCCTTAACGCGTTCTATGTCTGAGTCTGTAATCGCCTGAACTGCTGAGATATTTCTGCCAGGCTGGCAGTCTGTGCAGTTCTGCCAATCTGAACATTGAGCCGGGTTCTATTCATTGCAGGCGTAATTGAACTACCGGTCAACAGCCGCTTCATGCAATGCCCTCCAGCTCTGCTTTCCAGCGTCTTTGCACTTTTCCTGCAGCTGTCACCCTTTCAGCACCAAGGAACAAAGCCAGCTCTCTTATCGAATCGGCGCACTGTTTCACAATTCCTGCCGAAAAACTGATGCCCGGTTCTTCAAAGACCGAATTGATTTTCAACCTGCCTGTACTCCTGTCAAATTCTGGATCGATTCTTCCAATCAGCCTGTCGCCGTGAAGGATCGACATGACATAATAGCCATGCTTCCGCAAAGCTCGCGGAACATATATCTCCATTTTGAATTTATAGTCAAACAGCCGCGACGTCCTCTTTCTGTCTATAATCAGATTGTCAAAGGGGGACAGGAGTGTTGTCCTTCCCTGCCAGTGCCTGTCTATATCACCGAGGATGACTGCATCATCCGAGTGGATATACCACCTGTCATCCAGCGAATGGCTGTTTTTAATTATTCTGGCTTGTGCCACGGCCCCGTCCTTCACCATTCCATTTAACAGCTTTTCCAGATGCTTGTATCTTCTGGGAACGAAGTGTGAAGCAATTTCAGCTGCTGTGGCCACACCCATAGCCTTCAATGACTTCTCTATGCAAATCCTCTCCACCTCTTCTTCCGTGAGCTCTCCACGCGGAGTCCAGGCAGGCAGTACTCGTTCGGCAAGGTCCCAGAGTTTCTGCCCGCCTTCCAGTCTCTCCGCCACCATAACCTGCCCTTTGTAGAGCAGCAGTTCAAGCATCCTGTTTACGTTTCTCTCATTGCTCCATCCTGTTGATTTCCACCCAATGTCGGACTCGTCTTCTATTTCCCTTGATGGAACTGGTCCGCGTTTTTTCAGTGCCGTTTTAATCCGCTTTGCCAGTCTTTCGTTGCTCTTCATCCAGCTCAGAGTCTTCTCATCATATGCGTTGTTGCTGTTTGCATAATCTTTCATCGCCCTGCGGTATACGGGATAATCCTCTGTCATCACAATCGATGCTGCGTGTGCGCGATACTCGAAAAGGCGCCTCTCTTTCCACAGGAGTCTGTTCAGACTGTTCTTGTCGAAATTGCCGATTCGGCTCCAGAGGACAAGAAGCGGATTTCTTGCTACAGTGCTTATCGGGTCAATCTGCAGGTAGCCGATATCCCGCATCACGCCCATTATTTTATCGTCGACTGAGTCATCGCTGCTGTGTCCGGGCTGCGATAGGTGCTGCTTGATGACGGCAAGCTTCCTTGCATTATCGATTGAAATTTTCAGTTCTTCAGTCATGAGTGGCCGTCCATCTGATTGAAACAGCTCGCAGTTGCGTTACAGCGTGAGCAGCATGTACAATATGAGCATAATTGCTATGATGAATGAGATAATTCCAGTCGAAACCTCGCCAACCGCTGAAGGCGCGTAATTGCCAGCCTCAATACTTTTCCTGTTGCTGAGAAAACTCCGCAGCGCTAGCAACTGCATGAACCCCCCTGCAAGAACCAGCGCTATTCCAATCGCAGAAGAAAGATGATACGAAGTCGTAGGAGCGCCTGGAACGAGCTCCTTGATGATTATCCCGAATTTGGCCACAACAAAACCGAGTGCAATTACAGTTATCCCTGTGCGCACCCATGCAAGGTATGTCCTCACATTTGCCATGTGGTCAGTGACGTTCGACCTTCCGCCGCTTTCCATAATCACCAGAAGGAACGCGCCATCATTATTGTTTGCTATTGTGGCTGACATCGGGCAGGTGGCAGCACATTTAATGCCGCACGTCAATCATTTCCGGGCAGGTTGGCTCTTGTCCCTGACTTCAATTTTCTTTATCTGCTTCTTACCGCTTCTGTTTCCGGATGCGGCATCAAATATGTCTATGAATGCAATCTGAGCATCGATAAAAGATCTTGCTGTAAGCAACATCTCCTTCTGGGCATTCCTGAATTCCCTGAGTGCCCTGGAATTGGTCGGAGGGGCAGGCAGCACTGATCTCAATGCAGACAGTGTGCCGATGCCAGCCCTGTACGCATGCTCAATCAGTTCTTTTGTTTTTTCTTCCAAGAGATCGCTTTCCTTTCTTTCCGGCATTTTCCTCCTCCGTAAATCTGATTGAAAGTACACCGTCGGATATTTCCGCAGATGAAACTTCCCTTCCATACAGTCCGAGCGGCAGTGCAATCGTGTTCCTGTACGGACCGATGTTGACTATGATAGCGTCTCGCGTGGTATATAACTCTAGGCTGGCAATGTTCGTGAATGGCACCTTGAGCTTTATTGTCGTCGTTCCACCTTTTGACACAATCTTCAGCGGATTCTCCCGGCTGAATATCTCCGACGGATCAGAATCAGAGAAAAGCTCGTCTGCCAGCCTGCGCACTGATTCTTTGCCAACAACCTCGAGCGTAAACTGGTGAGCGTAGAAAATTTTCAGCCCGGAAAATACTTCCTGAACCATGGAAAGGTACTGCTCCTGCTCCTTCAATTTCATCGGATCCGCGTTTTTTGCATTCCTGTCATACACTCTGTTCACAATGAGTGCCTCAACGTTGAGATTGTACAGTGAAAGATACGTGTAGGCCCGCATGGTCTCGCTGATCACCATCTTCTCAGGATTCGTCACCAGGCGAACGGATGTTATCTCGGGATTCGTCAGCAGTTCCCTGACATCCTTTATCCTGAGATTGAATTTTTCGAATTCGTGCATAGCCTCATCCGACGGGAGAGGTATCGAAATGACTTTTCCCACAGTCACTCTGGCCACTTTGACAAAATTTTTCATCACGCCGTAAAAACGCTGGAAATACCAGTCTGCCACATCAGGAAAGCTGAGCAGGCGCAGCGTGTCAGCGGTAGGTGCAGTGTCAACCACCACAACGTCGTATTCGTCATTTCTGTAGAAGCGCTCAAGATAAAACAGTGCAGCAATGAATTCCATTCCGGGGAAGATCGCCATCTCTTTGGCAGAAATTTCATCCATTCCCTGCGACGTGAAGAAAGTGAAAATGTATGTTCTGATGTCGTTCCAGTTTTCTTCGAGTTCCTTGAGTATGTCAATTTCCAGACCGTCCAGGTTGTCGCCGATATTTTTTATCGACGGCCCGATTTCCACATCCACGCTATCCGACAGGCTGTGAGCAGAATCTGTGCTGATTATGATTGTCCTCAAACCTTTCTCGGCACATTTGAGCGCAGTAGCCGCTGAAACGGAGGTTTTTCCGACACCTCCCTTGCCCGTGTAAACCAGTATCCTCAAAGGCTCACCTCAATCCTTCAGTGCTGCCTTCAACCTATTATATTTTCCCGTGCTTCTGAGCAGCTTCGTGCACAGCAATCCGTACAGCTGATTTCACTCTTCATGCTTGTGTTAACAGGTCACACTGCTAAACGCTTAAATTGCAGTCTGAGTTTTGCACGATCCTTGAAGAAGGTCGTTCATTCGGTGTTTCCACAAGGCAGGCGCAAACTGCCGGAGTTCGTATACTTCGCCGTTACCCTTTCCTTGATGACTGTCGCTGCCCGTGCAACAAATAATATGATCATGACAACGATATCTCCATTTGCCAAACATTCACTGGGATTCAGCAATGCTGTTGTCGGTCTTCTGGCAGCATCTTCTTTCGTGGCAACCTTTGCCGCAACATCCTATCTGAACCCCAGGCTTGTCGGAAAATGGCGAAGGAGGGCTTTTATTGCTTCCAATGGTGCGATCGCACTAGCCCTTCCGCTCTTCTACTTTTCCACATCCACTACAGTCTGGCTCATTGCTTCCTTCGCGGGTTTTGCGAGTGGAATCGTCATGCCAAATCTAATCACGGCCGCATCCACGGCTAAAGACATGAAGTCGACCGAGCGGCTTCTGGCGCTCTATACCACCAGCCTCAGTGCAAGCCTTATCATCGGCCCGTTCATAGAAACCCGGCTGCTCAGTTTTGTAGATTACAGGACAGTTTTCCTGTTCTTCGATGTTCTCGCAGTCGCAGGTTTCTTTCTTTCAATGGTTGTTGATTTCCCTGAAATCAGGTCTGAATCACGTGGCAGGACTGCACTTGGTAGCAGCGGCTTCATCTCCTCTCTCCTTGCGAATTCGACTTACAGCATACCATTTGCAGCCATTACAACATTCCTCGCAATTTACGCAATAGAAAAATTCAGCGTTTCGAGCAGTGCCGCGTATCTGTCATTCATCCCGTTTTTCACCGTTTCCTTCATAACGCGACTTGCAATAATGATTGTTCCACAGAATTCACTCAAGCCGTTCTTTGCCGCATCTGTGACGATCACGCTCGCGGGCCTGATTGGAATGGCGTTTTCTCCGTCATTCACTTCATTCCTGATCGTTATGGCTCTGCTTGGCTTCCCTCATGGCTCCATTTACCCGATGTCAACAATTATGATTGCCCGCGGTACAAAGAGGGAAGAGAGAAGTGCGGTGAATTCCTACTTTCTCGCGTTCAATAACATCATTTTCGCTGTTGTGCCGTTCATTGTCGGTGCATTATCGGCGGTCATCGGACTCGGCAGCGTCTTTCTGCTTCTTACCGTACCTGTGGCACTCATGGCCGGCATATTTCTCGCCAGATTTGGACGGGATCCCATTCTCACCGGCGAGTCGGCACAAACTGCAAGCTGAGCTTTCGAAATTTCAATTGCTTTTCCGTCTCATTTCTGAGGATGTTCGTGTTAATGCTGTTCATAGCGCAATTGCGGTAAGCTGACTCTCAGGTTCCTGAATTTCGCGGCTGCATGATGCTGCTTCCATCAACTGCTTTACATCCGTCGCAGCGCTCATCACGGTATCAGAGCCTATTTCGCCCTTCTGCTTCTTCTCCTGTTTACAAAGAGTGCTGCAACCGCTGCAAGGGCCAGACCTCCGACAGCAGCAATCGCGTATGCCAGAACCGGAATAGTGCTCGCCTGCACTTTGCCCGCGACTATAAACTGGTGCAGATAGGGCCACCAGTAAGAGGCAAGCGGCATGTCCCATATTGCGATTTTGAGCACGCCGTCAGATTGAAGGGCGATAAATCTCGCCGAAACGGAATAATTCTGCAGAAGGGCTCCGGTGTTGACATTTACAGTTATGAGGCCAACGCCGAGTTTCGAGTGAGGAATCGTGGCGTTTGCGTAGCCCAATGCGGCAGCAAAATTAAACGACGGTGAAGCGTAAGTGCTCATGTCGTAAAGTGTATTCACAGTGGTGTTTGCAAGTTCTGTGAAATTCCAGATTGGATTCCAGGTAGCTATGTCAACAGTGAGTTTCTTGCCCTCCTTGTGGAGTGCGTCTGCAAATGCTGTCAGGAACGACGCATAGGCGCCGGCAACCGATGCGTTTGCCATCTGCGTCGGTTCAAAATCGATGTTGTATCCTGTATATCCCGCCCATTTAGCCTTTGAAACAGATTTGGTGATAAAATTCGACGGATGGTCGATGACGTATTCGATGTCACCAAGATTCGCGCTTATGATCATCGGGTACGTCTGAAGACCGAAAGATTTTATTCGGCCGGTGACGTTGCTTACGCCAAGAATGGGCCCGAAGTATCCCTGAGATCCGAGCATATAATGTTCATACGACACACCGGTCAAATCACCCCTGTGACTGCCGATAGACTGCAGGTCTGCACTGACATTCTCTCCAGTAATCTCCAATCCCATCCAGACTATCGCGCTCCTGCCTGCACTTGGCGCGGTCGCTGGTCTCGTACCGGCATGCACAAGTCCAATAGATGGGGTAAATACAATCATGACGATCAATATGAAAACACCCAAACGTCTGCTGTTCATCGCTGCGGTAATCGCTCAGGTTTATCTTATGTATGTGCCAGAATGGCCTTAAATTTTGTAGATAGCAAATATTGTTTAATAACCAACTGCCTATCCATGCCGGCTATCATTGTGATGCCATGGCAAACAGGCGGAAGCCGGTTGAATGGAGAGGAAGACGCTCGCTCGATCGACCGAAATGAAAGAGCGCAGTATTGCTTATAGGAATAGGATGGGCAGTATACTTTCCGCCATCGGTTGGGGCTTCCATAAATTCCAGAGATGCTGTCCCTGTTGTCCTGCTGATAGGCACCTGCATCGGCGGTTCCTGCACATTCGGCCTTTGCCTCTCTCTTGCAAGATGTGTGCTCAGGGAGGATGCCGGGTTTCACACCTATCAGGCGCTCAGCTGCTGGTGCTTATCGCCGCTGTTCGTCACATCGGGCGCACAGTCCTGCCGACAGTGCATATCTGCAGGTGTTTGACATCGCCCTGAGGCTCGAACATGGGCAGTGCATCCATGTTTTGACCAAACTGATGACACACCTGACTGACGGAGGCAGATTCAATCCGACTCGAGGACCTGCAGTATTTCTCTCGTTACTTCGTCAAATGGCAGACTCGCTGTTATTTTGGCAAGGATGTCTTTCTCAAAGTAGTAGCTCACCAGCGGTGCGGTTTTCTCCCAGAATGTCTTTATTCTGAAGCTGGCAACCTGTGCGTTGTCGTCGGATCTCAGCTCCAGCCTCGTTCCGTCTCTATCGCAGACGCCGTCGACCTTCGGCTTGTATTCCGATATGTTGTAGACGGCGTTGCAAGCCGGGCAGATACGCCTGTTGATTATCCTTTCCACGAGCACATCTTCCGGTGCATCGAAAAACAGCACCTTGTCAAGCGTGACTATTGAATCGAGATATTCTGCCTGTTCTATTGTGCGCGGGTATCCGTCAAGAACGAAACCGTTCCTGTGCTCTCTCAGGCGCTCTTTCAATATGGCGTTGACGACTTCATCAGCGACCAGTTTGCCGTCATCGACATAATTCTTTGCTGCAATGCCCAGTGTGGTCTTTCTGGCAATCTCGTCCCTCAGCATGTCGCCTGTTGCCAGCCACGGCAGCGAGAATCTGCTCGATACAATAGATGCCTGTGTTCCTTTTCCGGCACCGGGCGGGCCTAGAAAGACCAATCTGGTTTTCACATCCTCCCATCAATCCGGGAATTAAATAATTTGTCCAACCTCCGGCGGGTGCACAGGCCGGTGCTTTCACAGGCCGATGTGCATCGTGGCCAGTATGCCTATGAATGCTGCCGGTATTATCAATCCCACTGCAAACGCACGCTTATTCCACATGAATACTTTTGAACCGTCCAGTGGGGGGAATGGAATCATATTGAAGAGACCAAGCCAGGCGTCAAGGAACGAAACATATGCAAAATAATCGAAGAGGAACGGATTGCCCTGAACCGCAACTGCCAGCATCAGGAACACGGCCGAAAATACGTCGTTGGTCATGGGTCCGGCCAGACTGACGGTACCGTTTTCCCTGCGGTTCAAGTTCCCCGATATGTATACCGCACCGGGCGCCGCGAACAGCAGACCGAAAAATGAAGTTATCAGTGCAAACAGCAGGCCGAATCTCGACGATCTGAATTCCGCCCATGCGCCGTATTTCTGCGCAACGTATTTGTGCATGAGTTCGTGAAACAGGAAACCTGTCAGAACGGCAGTCGCGGAAACCAGCAGGTAGCCGCCTATAGACGCCAGATGCTGCATGCCTCCGAGCATGATTGTAAAGGCAGCCATGAGAACAACCATTGCGAGCAGCAGGTGCCCGATCTCCTCCCTGCTGAACCTTACGCTCCTCTTCGGAACGTAATAGTAAGGTGTTCCGTCGCTTCCTGTTCCGTGTTCCATGTCAAAACTGTACGTGTAGCTGTCTCTTCTGCTCATATTTCAGGCACGTCTCCTGTCCGGTCAAAATATGTGTCGCACATTCAGTGTTCAGTACTCCAGAATCGCATTGTATCTCACGTTTGCCGAGCCAAATGCGGTGTAAAACGTCAGTGTCAGTTCTGCCGGAAGGACTGCGAGTCTGATATCGTTGCTGCTGCCGAAATAGGTGGCCGTAAAATTGTGTCCCGCGTAACTGTAACTGACTGTCAGGTATATTGAGGATGAGGCGTTGTAAATGAGCGTAAGATATCCCGAATACCTCACCTGCAGGAGTCTCACTGCCTTTCCGAACGACGAAATATTCACACGGTCGTTGGTTGCCAACTTTGCGAACTGCCCCATCTGTACAACCGACACCAGATATGCCGTTGAAATAACAAGAACCACTATTATCAGGGACAGTATGCCGAGCAGCGCCCTGTTGCTCCTTTTTGACATCGTTTGTGACAATAACTTTGGATCGTATATAAACAATAATGTTTTGGACGTGCTCGCGGATGCAGGACGATTACATTATTTAGGTACGGGTGCGATGCCGGAATGTGGCTGACCGGATTGTCATGCATGTGGACCTGGATTATTTCTATGCACAGTGTGAAGAGCTGAGGAATCCGGAGCTGAAAGGCAAGCCGACGGTTGTGTGCATATATTCCGGCAGAACGGAGGACAGCGGCGCCGTCTCCACTTCAAATTACGAAGCGAGAAAACTTGGAATCCGCTCGGGCCTGCCTATAGTTGCCGCAAAGCGGATGGCAAACAGCGACACGAAGTTCATCCGCGCGGATCTCGACTATTATGATGAGGTCTCGGAGAGAGTCATGGCTATACTCCGTGCCTTCTCCGGCGTCATGGAGCAGGCAAGCGTAGATGAGGCGTATCTTGAATTGACAGGCACGCTCGACAGCATTGAGCAGGCACGACAGAGAGCCATGGAACTGAAGGCTGAGATACTGAGCCGTGAACGCCTCACCTGCTCTGTCGGTGTCGGCCCGAACAAGCTGATCAGCAAGATGGCAGCCGGGATGATAAAACCTGACGGACTCACAGTGATAAACGAGGAAGACGTCCAGTCGTTCCTGGAGCAGCTGTCTGTTGGAAAACTGTTCGGTGTCGGCAAGGTCACTGAGGGAAAATTGAACAGCATGGATGTGCAGACGGTCAGAGATCTGCGTCTTATCGAGCTCAGACAGCTGCAGCGCGAATTCGGAGTAAGCATGGGCTCCTGGCTCTATAATGCATGCAGAGGGATTGACGACGAGCCTGTGAAAGACAGAAAGCGCGAACAGTACGGGCGAATTGTAACCCTGAAGGAGGATACCAGAGACCGAACTATTCTGGAAGAAAGAGCTTCCGCTCTGTTGACGGAAGTTATTGCCATGGCAGACAGAGACGGCATTGCATTCAAGACAATCTCGTTTACCGGCATCATGGAAGATCTTTCCACCAGAACAAAGAACAGGAGTCTGCAGGATTTCATGTCCGATGTCGTGATGAGCAGGCGCATCCTGGTGCACCTGATTGATGATTTTCTTGCCGAGCACGAAGGAAAACTGCGGCGCATCGGCGTAAAGATATCGAATCTTGCCGAGAAGAAAGGCCAGAAATCCCTTTCAGATTTCGTGTAATTAAATAGGGAGTTGAAAAACGATTTGATACCGTTCCTTCTGCCTACAATCGCCGTGCTTTCATTCGTGCCTGCCCTGTTCATGCTCTATCATTCGCTTTCTCCGTACACTTGGCCGAAGTCAGACATCGCATATTTTGAGGACGCAAAGGTTTTCGGACTCGTTGCAGTCGGCCTTGTTGTTGGAGCTGTCCTCTTCTTTGTTGAGTTGCCTTTTTCTGCCGGCGGATTCATCATATCACTGCTCTTCCTTGTCTTGGAGCAGCTCATTGTTCTCGTCATAGTGAATTTTCCCAGAGTCAGGCGCAATGGCGCGACGCGTTTTTACGGGCTGTCGCTGGGAACCGCCATGGCAGCAGGGCTGATCATGGGTCAGTACGCTGAGTTGTTCAGGCAGAACTCCATCGACTTTCAGGTCTTCTCCGTGCTGCTCATTTACAGCGTCGGTCTGGAGCTGATAGGCGGAGCTACGGGAAGCATAATCGGCTATGCTGTGGAAAAGAGTGCGGTTCACTACGGAGTTGTTGCTGCCGTGGCGCTTCAGGCGATCTTCGGTTTCCTTGTGATACCTGTATTCTCGTTTGCACCGTCCGTGATCACGATGGCGTTCGATACCGGCGCACTGCTGTTTGCGCTTCTTGTTCATTCATATGTTGTTCTGAAAATATTGCCGCGTTTCACCGTGGCACGGGTCAGCGAGAAGAAGAAAAGGCTGATTTGAACAGACCGCAGGGCCAATCGTCCGCCCCCGGAACGGTTAGGCTCATCTGACGATTTCGTAATGACCGTCCCTGTGAGCTGTAATCCTGCCGCTTTCGAGCAGTTTGGCAATCAGTCTCTCTGTCCTGTCTGCCCCGAGCTCCATCCACGCTGCAAATTCTTCGCCTGAGAATGCCTTCCGCGCCGAAAGGAAACTGTCCAGGCTGCGACTCCTTTGTGGACGGCGGACAGTTCGTTCCGCCACACCCTTCCCGTCGCCGTTTTTCTTCTGCCTGCCGGCGGCTGAAAATGCGCCGGAGCGTGCGTTAATCTTAAAGACAGCATCCATGGCCATCTCCCTGTCTCCGCCGCTGTAGTACACAGTTGCTCTGTCTGCGTGAATCGACGTGCTGCAATGCGAACACCGCGTGGTTGCCACACCTTCGGCGCAGATCTTGGCCAAGCCGCATTTTGGGCAAGCGATTACCTGCACCAACTGTCACGCCGCCTTTTCAGTCGTCAAATGTGAATACGACGGACGCAAGGCATGCGCCGTAGTGGTCAAGCGGTATATCCAGCTCTTCGGCAACATACGTTATCTTCTTGAATCTTATGCGCCTCAGCTTGGCCATCTCGTCCATTTTCCATTCGAGTATCTGTGTCATATTCTTCTTCGTGCCATGCATGTGTCCTTCCGCGACATAACCGCCCTGTCCGTCAGCCCTGAAGCCGTAAGCGACACCCGCGGATATTGTCTCGCCTTCGCCCCCGCGCATCTGGGCAAGAACGCAGTGTGTTACCATACCTCTTGGCAGATCCCTCTTTGGTATTTTTCTGATGCCAACCGGGAGCACCGAGGACACAGAGACGAGATTCTGTTCTCCTATCCCTGCAAGGATCAGCGCCTGATCAAATGCATTCAGATCTGAAACTTTGCTGACTGCCTTGCCGGAGGTCACGAAAAATTTTGTTGGAACTGGAAACATTGCAACAGCTCAATTCGTCCCAGTTCTTAACACTTTTTGTTTTCAGCTAACAATTGCAGTCTCTGCCGTGACTCTCAATGCATCGCTGCCGCCTGCAGTTGCTTAACGAGTCTCATTGCGACGACGGCGGTCATTCTGCAGGCAGATCGCTCAGACTTCCCGGAGAAGGCTGAAGATCAAATTCTTTCATGAATGCATCAATGAGCGCCTGCTGTACTAAAGTGAAATCTACGCTGTGGCCGAGGACTTTCTTTGCAGATGTGATCGTCGATGCGCTCATGCCGCATGGATTGATGAGCGCAAAACCATCGAGATCGTTGTTCAGGTTAATCGCCAGCCCGTGAAAGGAAACCCATCGTTTCACAGCGATGCCGAGCGATGCTATTTTCCTGTCGCCGATCCAGATGCCCACCGGATCGAGTCTCGCCTCTGCATCAATACCCGTAGCACTCAGCGCCGCAACGCCAGCGCGTAGCATTCCCTGAACAAGCCTTCTGACTCCGATGCCGTTTTCCGTGAGGTTGATTATCGGGTATGCGACCAGCTGACCGGGGCCATGGTAGGTGCCCTCCCCTCCCCTCTCAATCGAGAAAACCGGCACGTTGAGTTCCGGCAGCTCATCCCTGTATCCTCTACCGAACGTGATTACCGGCATGTGTTCCGTGACAACCAGCGTATCGTATATGGAAGAATTCTGCCTCAGGACTAGTAGTCGGCGCTGCAGATTCAGCGCGTATGCGTAATCTGTGAGGCCGATATTGAGAACATTGCACTTCCTGCGGAATTTTTCACTGTCCACGGCATATTCGCTCTGCATGGTATCATCATTTAATGAAAATATGTGTCGGTTTTTTTTCGGCAACTTCGGCCGCTTCCATGATCATCTCCGGAAGCGTCGGGTGCGGATGCACTGTCAGCGCTATGTCTTCCGCGGTTGCTCCCATCTCTATTGCAAGCGCAATTTCGCTTATCAGCTCCGATGCCTCACGCCCGACAATCTGCGCACCAATGACTGTATCGTATTCTTCATCGATCACGAGTCTGACGAACCCCTCTGTATCCCCGAGGGAAAGCGCTCTTCCCGAGGCCGCATAGGGAAACTTTACCGTCTTTGTCTTTATGCCTGCCGCAACGGCCTGTTCCTGAGACATGCCTGCCGCCGATATCTCCGGATCGGTGAAGACGGCTACAGGCATGACCTTCTGATCCATCGCGGACGGCAGGCCGCATATTGCTTCGGCAGCGACATGCCCCATTGCTGTTGCCCTGTGTGCAAGGAACGGCGGTCCGGTGACATCGCCCGCCGCATAGACCCAGTCAGAGCTTGTCCTGCACCGATCATCCACTGTAATGAATCCCTTTGCGTCTGTCGCGACGTTCGCATGTTCGAGCCCGAGCGTGCCTGTCGCGGAGCGTTTGCCCACGCTGACCAGGACGACATCTGTTGCGATGTCGACAAGACTGCCGTCATGCTTCCTGACGGAGGCGACCGCGCCTTCTTTCTTCCTGCCGAGCGATTCCACTGTCGAGCCGGTGAACACGGATATTACCAGTCTTTCAAGACTCTTCATGACAACACGGAGCACTTCCTGATCGGTGCCCGGCATTATCTGCTGCATGACTTCGACGATGCTGACCCTGCTCCCCATTTTCGCGGCCGCGACGCCGAGTTCCAGTCCTATATAGCCGCCGCCTACGACAAGCAGTTTTTCCGGAACCTTGTCGAGCGACAGGAAATCCCTGGCGTCGATGACTGTCTTGTGATCGAATGGGAGAGAAGGCAGTTCGCTGAACACCGTTCCGGTGGCGATAACGGCGTTGGCACACGCTATCTTTCCGTGTCCCTCCACATCGATTTCGCCTCTTCCAGCCAGTTTCGCTTTTCCGTGCATAGTCTGAACGCCGTTCGATCGGAGGAGTGCGGACACCCCCTTTGTGAGCTTCGCCACAACTGCTTCCTTGTACTGCTGCATTTTTGCCATATTCACGTCCGCCTTGCCCGCGTCCACAATGCCGCTCTCACCAAGCGCTTTGAATCTGCTTATCGTGTCCGCCGCCTGTATTATTGTCTTGGAGGGAATGCATCCGAAGTTGAGGCACTCGCCGCCTATGCTCTCCTTTTCGACTAGCAGAACCTTCCTGCCGAGCTGCGCAAGCCGTATGGCGCACGGATAACCTGCAGGGCCACCCCCAATCACAACAACATCATATCTGTCCATCAGAATTCCAGCTTCATCAGGAACGGATGCTCAAGGTACTCTATCAGCCTGTTACCGAACCGTGCGGCCACCGCCCCGTCAACTATTCTGTGATCGCAGGCAACGGTGAAGTACATCATATCCCTGATTATGATCTGCCCATTGCGGACCACCGGCCGCTGCTGGACCCTGTGTATGGCGAGTATTGCGCTTTCCGGGTAGTTTATCACCGGGGACGAGAGCAATCCGCCTATGGGGCCGACATTGGTAATGGTAAACGTGCCTCCCTGCACCTCAGGAAGAGACAGACTCCCTGCCCTTGCCTTCGATGCGAGTTCCTCCACCTCTTTAGCCAGCTGTTCAATGCTCTTGGTGTCCGCATCTTTTATGTTTGGAACGATGAGCCCGGCTTCTGTCGCAACAGCAACTCCTATGTTGTGATGCTTCTTAAGCACAATCTCGTTTGTCTTCTCGTCGTATGATGCATTGAGATACGGGAACTCCTTCAGCGATTCCACTGTCGCCTTTATTATGAACGGCAGAAAGGTGACCTTGACACGATCCCCATACTTTCTTGCCAGTATGTCCCTCGCATGGACTATGCTGGTCATGTCCACTTCGTCAACATAGCTGAAGTGCGGTATGTTTCTCTTCGATTCGGCCATTCTTTCGAAGATCCTGCGTCTTATGCCTTGAACGGGTATGCGCTCGACCGCATCATGTTGTTCTGGTACGCGGCCGGCGGTTGTCGCTGCTGCGCCTGTGCTGCCTTTCTTTGCCGCAGCCTCCACGTCCTCGGTGGTGACCCTGCCTGAAGGATCTGCAGGTTTAACCGTTGAAATGTCGACGCCAAGTTCCCTCGCCCTCTTCCTGACAGCCGGCGTCGCCCGGATGTGTTCCGCTGTACTCTGTGAACGGGCCGCCTCTCCGGCTGACGCGCGTGCAGGTGTGGCAGGCTCCGGTTTCTTCTCCTTCGGCGCACCGGTTTCCTCTTCGACCTCAACCTCCATTATCACTTCGCCAACTTTGACGACTCGTCCTTCCCCGGCATTCAGCTTCAGTATCTTGCCGGTGAACGGCGAAGTCATTTCGACATTCACTTTGTCGGTCATTATTTCGGCGAGCGGCTGGAATTCCCTGACGCTCTCTCCCTCCTTCACAAGCCACTTTCTTATCTCTCCCTCTGCTACACCTTCGCCGACATCTGGCAGTTTAAATTCTTTCTTCAATCAAATCACTCTTCAGTAGTTGACTGACTTTCTGATGTATTCAAGCACTCTCGCCGCATCCGGCATAAAGACGTTTTCCCATGTATAACTGAATGGTACGTCGAAACCCGAAACCCTGTAAATCGGAGCACGCAGGATGTCTATGGCTCTTTCCGCAACGAGTGCGGAAATCTCTCCTGCAAAACTTCCGGTCTTGTTCGCCTCATTCACGACAATCAGCCTTCCCGTTTTGTTCACGGATGCAAGCAGCGCCTCAATATCGACTGGAACGAGCGTTCTCAGGTCCACGACCTCGGCGGAAATACCCTCTTTCGAAGCCTCTTCTGCGGCCCGGATGCATGTGTGAACGGATGCGCCGTACGACACGAGTGTTACATCCTTTCCTTCCCTCACCGTCTTTGCTTTTCCGAGGGGCACAGTGTAATGCCCTTCAGGCACTTCCTCCTTGAACGACCTGTATATACGCTTCGGTTCCAGAAAGAGGACGACGTCCGGATCCCTCATCGATGAGATGAGCAGACCCTTCGCATCATACGGCGTCGACGGCGAAACCACTTTCACACCAGGTGTATGGGTGAAATACGCCTCGGTGCTCTGTGAATGGTATATACCGCCCTTGATGCCTCCGCCGTAAGGTGTCCTGATGACCATCGGCACGGAATATGTCCCTCCTGATCTGTACCTGATTTTCGAGGCTTCGCTTACAATCTGGTCAAAACCGGGATATATAAAATCCATGAACTGTATTTCCGCAACGGGTCTCATTCCGTACATCGCCATACCCGTGGCCACGCCGATTATCCCAGCCTCATTTAGCGGCGCGTCCATGACCCTCCCTGCTCCGAATGCGTCTATGAGTCCCTCTGTTGCCCTGAAGACGCCGCCGTCTCTTCCGACATCCTCTCCTAACAGGACAACCCTGTCATCGGCTTCCATCTCCGTGCGCAAGGCATCGGTGACTGCCTGAAGCAGCGTTTCAACGACCATCAGGCTCACTCTCCTCTGTAGTTTCTGCCGTATCTTGCAACCGTCTCATCCTGTTGCTCTTTCAAGTTCCAGGGCATCTCCTCGTATACATTCTCAAAAATCGACTCTATTGGCGGCTTCCCTGTCCTCTCCGCGACCTTCACGGCCGATCTGATTTCCGCATCTATTTCGCCGACGAGTTCCTTCTCCTTTTCCTCGTTCCAGAAGCCCTTTCTGATGAGATATCCCCTCATTCTCTTAATCGGCTCCTTTTTCATCCATTCCTCCACTTCCTTCTTGTCCCTGTATTTCGTCGGATCGTCAGAGGATGAATGCGGGCCTATCCTGTACGTTATTGCTTCAATCATGGTGGGTCCGCCTCCCTTTCTTGCCCTTTCCGCGGCCCTTTCTGTCGCGGCATATACGGCCAGTATGTCGTTGCCGTCGACTCTTTCTGCCGGTATGCCATATGCTATAGCCTTCTGTGCGAGCGTTTCCGCTCTCGTCTGTCTCTTTGTCGGGAGTGATATTGCGTAGCCATTGTTCTGGCAGAACATGACAACAGGCGCTTCGAACACGCCGGCAAAGTTCATGCCGCTGTGAAAATCATTCTCCGAAGTTGCGCCGTCTCCAAAATACGTGAGCGCTATGTCGCCCGTCTTTCTGATCTTCGCAGCCATGGCCATTCCCACCGCATGCGGAATCTGCGTTGCTATGGGACTCGAGGGCGTAACTATGTTCTTTTCCCTGGAGTTGAAGTGATTGGGCATCTGTCTGCCCTTGTTGTAGTCATTTTCATTACCGAACAGCTGGTTGAACAGCTGCAGCACGGTCTCGCCTCTCAAAAGGAGTGCACCAGGTTCACGGTAGGCAGGAAAAATCCAGTCGCTGTCTCTGAGAGCCGCCGTTGAGCCCACGCTGCACGCCTCCTGCCCTCCCGCACCGATGTAGAAACCTATCCTCCCCTGTCTCTGGAGTCCCATTGCTATGCTTTCAAACATCCGGACGGTCTGCATCACCCTGTACATGCGGATGAGCTTTTCCCTCGGAATCTCGGGTTCCAGCTCCTTTTCGAAGTTACCCTCATTATCTATTATCTGAAACAGTGCTGTACCCATTTTGAGTTTTGTTTCCATCGAACTTTTCACCTTTTCATGTTGGCTGCAATATACTCATGGAATGTGTTTGATGATCCAGCGCCGACAGCGGGGCTGGCACGCAGAACCCCCTCGAAGAACAGCTCTCCAGCCCGGTAGGAACTCCTGACGAGCGGTCCGCTGGCGACCATTATAAATCCCATACCTCTGGCAGCTTCGGCGTACCGATCGAATACTTCTGGCGGAATGTATTCTGAAACAGGAAGATGCCAGTCGGAGGGTCTCAGATACTGACCGAGTGTGACCGCATCTACGCCCCTCTCCCTTACATCATGCAGTGCGTCGATTATCTCGTCAAAGGTCTCTCCAAGGCCCACCATGAGTGAAGTCTTCGTAACTCTGCCGGAGGCCTTCTTCAAGTATTCCAGGACATCAAGACTCTGATCGTATGTTGCTCTTCTGTCTCTGACAGAGGGTGTGAGCCTCCTTACGGTTTCCACATTATGCGCAAGAACATCCGCGCCTGAAGCTATGATATTGTCCAGAGCGTCTCTGTCTCCGCCAAAGTCCGGCATCAGCACTTCTACGAGTATGCTGCTGTTCAGTCTCTTTATCGAGCGCACTGTTTCGGCAATATGGTTTGCGCCACCGTCGGATAGATCGTCTCTGTCCACGGATGTCAGCACCACATACGTAAGACCGCTGCCGGCAACCTGTGCCGCCACCTTCTCCGGTTCCCCAGCATCGAGAACTCCGTGAGGATTCCCTGTGCTGACGGCGCAGAATCTGCACCCCCTGGTGCACATATCGCCCATGAGCAGAATAGTGGCGGTACCGCCAGTCCAGCATTCAAATATGTTTGGGCAGCGCGCTTCCTCGCAGATAGTTTTGAGACCAAGTTCCCTGAGGCCCTTCTTGAGTCCGGCGTAGCGCCCGTTGGATGCCAATGTGACCCGCAGCCAGTCCGGCTTTCTGTCGTTAACCATCATTTATTTTCGATCACATAATCTGCTGATGCCTTATACTTTTAATCCAAGCGACGTGTTGGCAAGTCAGGCTTTGGCACAGCGGGGTAAACCAGATTCGTGTTTAATGGCCATGAACCAAAGGGTGCCTGCTTCAACTCCGCAAAAATTTTCAGCAGGAGATGCACAAACTTGACCGTGCATGCGCGCCATCAGTGCTGTTGAACACAGGCAATTATCGTTTTTCCTCCCATAAGCATTTTATATGGATTGTTTTTACTAACACGGGTCCAACGGGCGTGTCAACACATGGCAGATAAATCAAAGTCAGCATCCAGGAAGGTAAAGGACAAGTGGAAGGAGAAATCCTGGTTTAAAATTTATGCTCCTGAAATGTTTAATTCAATTGAGCTTGGCGAGACGCCCGCAACGTCGCAGGAGGATCTGAATCAGAGAACCACTGAGGCCACTGTTCAGGACCTGACCGGTGATTTTTCCAAGATGCACATCAAACTGAGGTTCAAGGCGGATTCGATAAAGGGAAATGAGGTTCACACTCAGTTCATAGGCCACGATCTCACAAACGATTATGTGCGCAGGCTCACAAGAAGGAAGAGAACCAAGACAGAGCATGTTGTCGATGCGGTGACCAAGGATGGCTTCACAGTCAGGCTTAAGCCGATGGTAGTGACGGAGCGACGTATTCAGTCGGCCCAGGAAACATCCATAAGGAACATAACGACGAGTCTGGTCAAGAGCAGAGTCTCAGGCATGATGCTTGGAGAACTGGTCAAGGCGATCGTCGCTGGAGATCTTGCCAAGGAAATAGCAGCATCGACCAAAATCATCATACCTATGAAGAAGGTTGAAATCAGGCGCAGCGAGATCATCGCATTACCTCCGGAAGGTTTTGTCATTCCTCCATCTCCTGCTGCGGCAGAACAACCCCCGTCTGAAGAGCCCGTGAAACCAGCGGAACAGGATGCGGAAGAACTTCCCTCATCGCAGGAAGTGCCTGCACCTGCGCCTTCGCCTCGCGCCGAAGAAGAGATTTCTCCGGAGGAAATAATCGACAACTCTCCGAAGAGAGAGTGACGTAATTTTTAATTCCGCTTCACTTTCCCCCGTACGCTGCCGGGGTAGCTCAGACTGGCGGAGCGTCGGACTCATAGAGATGCGCATCTGCCCTTGGGAAATCCGAAGGCCGCGGGTTCAAATCCCGTCCCCGGCACATAACCCACAGTTTAAGTTGTAAAACACCTATATCCCTTCGTGCGAAAAAGGCCTGCAGAACTGAACTAGAGCTCAGTTTATGAGTTGATCTCCTGGCAAAGTCCATACTGAGGAGCGCGCCGGAGAGCGTCAAGGCGGGCCCTCTCGAAAGCGTCCTGTCTGAAATTCTCAAGAACCCTCAGCTGAGGGATAAGTTCGTCGAGGAGCTGAGGACAAGGCAGTCATGAACTAGCCGTCCAGATTCATGCACGAAACTCCTCTCCCCATTTCGTGTAAAATAGGCAATCCGGAGAGGTTTTTATTTAAATAATCAATCCTGAAAATGCCTGCATTTCACATTTGAACTACGAATATTCGAGCATTATTATAGTGCGATAAAGAGTGAGACTTACTGTCTTCTCTGCGCCTATTCCTGAACTCTCAGCTTAAGTTTTTCCATATCTCTTACCAGGTCCACTTTCTCAGAGAGTGCCTTGAGTTCAACCCTGACATTCGATATCTCTGCCTTCAGTGTGCCTTCCACCCGCGATATATCGGACCTCACGGCCTTCAGTTCTCCCTCAACCTTATTGAACTCAGGCAGGGAGAAACTCTTTATTCCCTCCAGGATTGATTTCTCTCCAGGCATAGTTACAGCTATGTATGAGCGGGATAAAACCCTATCGGGAGAAAAGGTCCTTTTTGCCGCATGGCAAACGCTTCACGCAGGAAAGTGTGATGAAGTCCGGATCCCGGCACCAAACTTTTAGGTATTCAGGTGCCGGCCGCACGATAGATGCCGTATATGCTTGACAGAACAAGCAGTGGTTTGGTCCCCTAATCTGAGACAATGTTGACTTGTAATGACTCATGCGATCTCTGTACATTTTACTTTCCATTTCTGATACATCTCCCTCGGTGTCTTGTACCCTATTGCTGAATGAATACGTTCGCTGTTGTAGAACGCCACAAATCTGTTGATCGTTGCTTCGGCATCGCCGAAGCTCTCGAACTCGAATCTCCTGATCACTTCCCTCTCGAGTATGGAGTTGAAGGACTCGATATGCGCATCCTCCTTCGGCGTCTGGGGATGGATGCGTTCATGGCCGATGTTCATCATTGCCAGGAACTCCTCTACGGTGTTGCAGACGAGCTGTGTACCGTTGTCGTTCCTGATCCTCATGCTGTCTATCTCGCCAATACCCCTGTCATGGAATGCATGGAACATCGTTTCACGGACATCTCCGCCGTTGCAGTGGAAGCCGAAATAGTGCTTCACGGCCTCCCTGGTGAAGCAGTCGATGAATCCGAGGAAGTATGCGTTCCTCTCCTCGCCGGCAATCCAGACATACTTTATGTCCACCTCCCAGACCTGGTTCGGCGCACTGACAATCACTTTGGATTCCACCACTCTGCTGACGGGGCTGCGTCTGTTGTATGAATGGTTAAGAAGACCGTTCCATGCCATCAGCCTGCGTACTTTCTTCCTGTTTATCACAAAGCCCTCACGCTGCAGGTGCTTTGCCACTTTCTTATAACCGTAGCAGACGAATTCCCTTGAGAGCAACTCCTTCATCTCATCAACCACCTGCCCGTTTGACAGATAGACGAATGCCCCATCCACGGTCTTTCTGAGTGTGATTTCGGAATACCGCCTTCCCTTCCTGGAAGGCGAGTGCACAGGTGTTCTGTAAAGGGCGCATCTCGGAATGTGCAGAAGACTGGCGGCCGCGGTTGAGCTGATGCCTCTTCCAACGTATTCCGATGCCAGTGTGCTCATCTCTTTTCCATCCTCCTTTTTTTTAATGCTTCGCTGAGCATCTCCACTGTGAGATCCTTCTCTGCAAGGAGCTTCTTCAGCCTTGAGTTCTCCTTCATCAGTTTCCTGAGGCCTGGTTCCATTCTTCTGTAGTGTGATTTGAGACCGTCGACTCCGAATGTGTCGTAGGATGCCTTCCAACGATAGTACATGGCAGGGTCGATGGAGTATTTCCGGCACGTTTCGACGACAGATCCC
>JAHEAA010000020.1:23207-37243 GCA_019721035.1 Candidatus Sysuiplasma acidicola | reverse complement strand
AATGTAGCTTCCCGCCTTGCCTTCTTTCTCCAGCTTCCTGACGAAATCCCTGAATGTGTCCTTGAATGTTCTTGCATCGACCGCACCCTCGAGGATAACGGAAGGCGATGTGTGGTTGTGCTCACAATAGTATCCGAGTCCCCTGAGGTAAACACCGGCAGTAATGACCGACCTGGCCCTCAGTTCTTCGTACCACCGTCTGACCCTGTCATCCTCGAGGAGGATCGCATACTTCGATTCGGCCGGCATAGCATCGAAAACAGTATGGCTGAGGGCATATTAATAGGTATTCGTTGAAATATTTCAATGGACCGGGCGGGATTTGAACCCGTGGCCTCTACCATGCCAAGGTAGCGATCTTCCAACTGATCTACCGGCCCATCTATACCAAATCAGGCAGCGATACCATATGGTACTGCATTATAACCGTTTTGCAACATTTAACGCTGTTGCGTATCGTGGCATGATAGCCATAGCTCAAGTGAAGCTGGGAGTGTTTGTGATGTGTATCTAGGCAAGAGAGTTCGGGTTAAACTCAGATGATGCAGTAAACCGCGAATACAGTAATCACCGCTCACAAGACAGGTAATGTGTAACGGAGCGCGTACATCAGCGTGAATAGGAAAACACTTCTAAAGCAAGTCAGTGGAACGTTGTGTGTTTGTTTGACTCGCTGGAATTCATTGAAGCAACAAGTCGCTCTGCGCTCTTTTGAACAAGGTGCGGCGGCAACATTTAGGTGATTGCCCGTTATACAACTGTTTGACGGTGAGACGGACATGAACAAGACTTCCGGCAGCGACTTGCATGATGTAGAACTGGATGCCATCCTGAGCGAACTTTCTGAGCTCAGACACAGATACGGCTTCTTTAGTTTTCTCAGGCACCGGCGGCTGTTGGAAACCGTCGACAGTGTAACAGATGAACTGAAAAACGTACATGCGTTGCTTACCCCTCCCACATTCACTGCAGCAGCGCAGGAGGAACAGGCGCAGTTTACCTCCCGCGCAAAGTCAAAGATTCTGGCCTCGCTTTCGGTGCTGTGCAGACACCTGAGTGAAATAGCATCCAGTGCGATGAGACACAGAGACAGCATGGGCATGGCAGTACGCAGACTCGCGGAATGGCTAATTCAGCAGCTCGCAGATATCATGAAAAATGCCAAGCAGATTCTCGGTTTCATGAACTGGAACCTGAGCATAAGCGCGGGTTTCCCGTCAGGCATAAGCTACAGCATCACAATAGATTTTCAGTGAGTGCACCAAGCGCCATGTATATCCTACTGCCTGCTCCCGCCTGTGATGCGGGGGGCTTCCTGAAAACTCTCGATGCTGCGCTGGAACCGCATTCTTTCTCCGGGCACCTTCGTCGGATATTCACCGGTCACGCAGCCCAGGCACAGTTCCTGACTCCTGGCACCTATCGCGCTTATGAGTCCTTCTATGCTCAGGTAGCCTACACTGTCGGCAGTCAGTTCCCTTGCTATATCAGCCTCACTTTTTCCTATGGCGATGAACTGATCTCTTGTCTTCATATCGATGCCGTAGTAGCACGGAGACATGATCATTGGACATCCAACCCTCACGTGCACCTCTTTTGCTCCGGCGCGCCTTACCATCTGAACTATGCGCCTCAGTGTTGTGCCGCGCACCATGCTGTCATCGACAATCACAACCCGCTTTCCGTTTATCACCGACTTCAGCGGATTGAGTTTCAACGAAACGCTGTTTTCCCTCTGGTTCTGACTGGACATTATGAACGTTCGTTCTATGAATCTGTTCTTCATCAGACCCTCGGACATCGGTATACCGGAAGCTTCTGAAAAGCCGATGGCATGGGTCCTCCCCGAATCCGGGACCGGGATTATGACGTCGGCATCCACAGCCTTCTCCCGGGCAAGAACCCTGCCGATGTTCACCCT
Organism: Candidatus Sysuiplasma acidicola; assembly: GCA_019721035.1. Lineage (NCBI taxonomy): Archaea > Methanobacteriati > Thermoplasmatota > Thermoplasmata > Candidatus Sysuiplasmatales > Candidatus Sysuiplasmataceae > Candidatus Sysuiplasma > Candidatus Sysuiplasma acidicola. The sequence continues at coordinate 35,322 of JAHEAA010000020.1, read as the reverse complement.
GACTTCGAATACAGACCTGCCGTCCATAACGCTGTCCGGCCTTGCAAAGTAGACGTACTCAAACATGCAGTTTGCACGCTCTCCCGAGGCGGGTGCAGGATATGACGCATACTCTTCGGCGTTGAGCTCTACAATCTCGCCCGGCAGAACGTCTCTGATGAGTTCTCCTTCCAGCATGTCGAAAACGACGCTTTCGCTCGCAACAGCATACCCACCCGGTATCTTTCCGAGGGCCAGCGGTCTGATGCCCAGAGGATCCCTGATGCCGAAAACCTTGTTGCCTATCATTAGTGTAAATGCGTAGCCGCCTTCAACCAGTCTCAGGGCATTCCTGATTGCTTTCACGGGATCGTCCATGTCCTTGAGCTCGTTGACAACAAGCCGTATCACGAGTTCAGTGTCTGTTGTCGAGAAGAAGGCCCATCCTTCATTCTCCAGCTTTTCCCTCAAATCCGACGAATTTACAAGATCGCCGTTATGACCGAGTGCGACGTCTCCGACGGCCGAGCTCAGAACGAGCGGCTGCACATTTTCGATCATGTCGTCGCCGGTCGTGGGATAACGGACATGTCCTATTCCTGCATTGCCGGAAAGGGAAGAGAGATTTTCGCCGTTGAACACTTCATGGGCAAGGCCAAGAGCGCGCACTGCCTTTATTGTCTCGGCCGAAGAGCTCACGGCTATGCCTGCGCTGTTCTGCCCCCTGTGCTGCATAATCCGGAGGCTTGCATACAGCAGCGGCGCGACGTCGTTTCTCGAGATCATGCCGACAACGCCGCATTTGTGTCCGGCTTTGTCGGAATTCATCTGAACATCATCCCTAATGGGGTTTGGCCCAGGAATAGGATCTCACTTTTGCGCTCTTGCCGTAACCGCAGGAGGCACAGAAACCTTTGACGTTGTATGCATGTTTGCCGCATCGCCTGCATATGATGTGCGACTTGCCCTTGCTGTGTTTACCCTGTGAGGGTGTTCCCTTACTCATGATAGACACCGATTTCAGGGAGAAATATAAATAACATTGTCTCCGCGGACAATTGTGATTTCAAGCTTGCGGACAACTTCGTTGTTCACGAGCTCCTCCGCGTTCTTCAGCACAAGGTTCATATGCGGGTCGTAGCCGTCGAGTACGCCCCTGTAACCCCTGTTTCCTTTGAGCTCAACCATCACCTGAGATTCCATGGCCTGGGCCAGCGTCGCCAGGGGCTTCAAGGCATTTGTCATGGTTGTTACATTTTGAGACTGTTTATTAAACTTTTGTAACTTTTGCGAAGCTATGCGTGTTTTAGCCAAAAGCTCGGCCACAATTCTGAAGCCATGTTCGGCGATTGAGCGTCTTCGTTCGCACAATAAAGCAATTATGCTTAAATTCGTGGCGCAGTTAACTTGAAGTCATGAATGAGAAGGAAATAATCCTCAGGCTGTTCAGATACAACAGCAGAGTTCGAAAGAAATATCTTGATGCAATGGAGCAGACTGACTGGGCTGAAATCGAGAAGAACAGGGAATCATCATTCTATTCCATCAAGGGTTCTGAGCAGTTGAAGGTAGGATAGCGTTTTATAGACAGAGAGGCGGTGTGTATCGATGAAATTATCCGAGTGGGCACGACAGGCAGGTGTGCGTTACGAAACCGCCTGGAGATGGTACAAGGCAGGGATTCTTCCGGTTCCTGCGACACGATTGCCCACAGGAACTATCCTTGTGCTGCCCCTGGCTCCCCCCTCGCCCTCTGTTGCCCTGTATGCGAGAGTCTCTTCACGTGACCAGAAGGCAGACCTCGCACGGCAGACTGCGCGACTTGTCACCTGCGCCACCGAGAAGGGTTGCAAGGTCGGGAAGGTTGTCGAGAAAGTCGGTTCAGGACTTGACGATCAACGTTTCAAGGACCTTGTCAATTTTTCTCTGATATTCCCGCTGCTTCATGATTTCTGTGAACGCTGCCCGCTGCAGTCATAACTTTCGTCATCAGTTGCGGACATTGCCCTCATTGCTATGCAGCGGACACAGTCAGTGTTGTGTGGAAATAACGTGTTTCGGCGACCTCTCCCTGTCGCCGTTTAAATAGTCTGTATGACTGGAATGATGCCATGAGGATGGCGCGCTATCGGCTCCGTGGCGATGCCCATGCAGCGCCACACATGACCGTGACTTATGATAGCGGCCGAACCAGGATGTCTGCCAGTGACCCGGGCAGGAGCGGGAGGCTGACGAGTCTGTGAGACATTACAAAGATGCTGAGCGGAAGCCTTCGAGTCAATATTTTCAAGCAAAAGTGGACAGTGTCGTTCCAAGTTGCTCGCCATCCTCCGTGATCCCGAGATCGGAGGCATCGTCGTGGAGCATCGTGATCGTCTTGCGAGATTTGGTGCAGAGTATATCGAAGCTTCATTTGACACTTCAGGCAGGAGGCGCGTTGTGATAGAACAGGGTGAAGTTCGGGATGAGCTCGTGAGGGACATGACGGAAGTTCTCACCTTCTTCTGTGCACGACTCTACGAACGCAAGTCTGCCGGAAACAGAGCCAGGAGAGCGCTGGAGGCAGCACGGGCATGAAGGTCACTACAAGAGTTGTCGGAAACGAGACGCGCTACTTTGCGGAAACCGGTGACGGATTCGATGGAACCGCCCAGGGTTATGGATACCGCTCCATGGAGAAACTCAACAAAGCGTATTGGTATTTCAAAAACCGTAACCGTTTGGAAGGCGAGAAAGGGAGCGCAAAAAAATTATTGAAGGACAACCGGGCCCTGGCAAAACTCCTGCGTGATTACTTCTCCGCAGACAATTATCTGTATGCGCTCAAGGACGGAGAAACCTTGTCCGTTCAATCTCTCATTGAGGACTTGAAGCAATATGAACGACCGGACAAACTCGAACTGATTGCGAAACTGGAGTCGAACAGACCGTTATGGAGGGCCCTGGAAAGACTGGTGGGTGACGAATGATGGTCATACGCTCCACCAGGTGTTCCCTCTCCGAAGCCACGCAGATCAAACGGGAGACACTCGCCACTGTCCTGGCGGAGTATGGACGGGTGGTGAATCATTTCATCAATCTCTGGTGGGGGCATGGCCCTCCACCACCGAAGAAGGAACTCCTCAAGGAAGTCATTGCCGTTCCCGGCACATGGCTCTCGGCCCGTCTTCGCAAGGTGGCGGCGAGAGAGGCAATTGACATGATCCGTGCCTCGAGAGAGCGGGACGGCAAGGATGCTGTCAAACCCGTCCATAAGGGCAAGCGGATGTATGTCTCTTCGACCATTGCCTCGCTCTCTCCGGCGAAGGCAGGTTCTGAATTCGATGCGTGGCTCCACATCGCCAGCGTCGGGCGGGAGATTCGGCTGAATCTCCCCGTGCTGTTCCACAGGCACTATCACCGCTATGCTCAGGACCCGGGAGCGCGCCGATTGGAGTCCTACATCATCACCGAGGACTCTGTGCAGATGGCATTCGAGGTGGATGTGGGGGAATCCCGTACTGTTGGTCCTGAGCTGGGAGTGGATACGGGCATCAACACGCTCGCTGCTCTCTCGGACGGGACGCTCCTGGGGACCGACATCAGGCCGATGGTTGAACGTATCAAGAGATGCAAACACGGTTCGAACGGGCAGAAGACTGCCCGCCGTGCCATCAAACAACGGATGGCGGAGGTGGCGAAGGAAGTCCTGTCCACCGGTCCCTCAGTCATAGTGACTGAGGATCTTACGCTCCTTTCTCATGGAAGGAAGACACAGCGTCGCGTGTCTAAAAATATGCGACGTAGTCTCGGTGCGTGGACATACCGTAACTGGCTTAACCGGCTGGAAATGGCCTGCCAGACGAACAGTGTTCGATTCGAGCGGGTTCCACCGGCATACACCAGTCAGCGGTGCCATGAATGCGGCCACATCGAGAAGGGGAACCGGAACGGGGAGGGTTTCTGCTGCCGGAAGTGTGGCTACGCCGGCAACGCGGATGTAAATGCCGCGAAGAACCTCCTGATACGGTTCTGGGGCAAGACCCCGGCCCTGCACCAGCCTACGGTCGGTGCTTCAAACGGATGTCATACAACGCTATGACTTCTGAACGGTGTATTCCTGCACGTGCTGGGGGCCTACGACTGGTGGATTGCCTATGCGTTCAATGATCGCCTGGCAGATTTTAAGAGGCCCGAAGCAGATGCATACACTTCTATGCAGGCAATCAGGGAGAAGGAAAGTGAAACAGACAAAACAGTCATGAGTTTCCTGGACCGCGTTTCACCTGACATGCTTGACGAAAAATTCACGTTTCACCGTGGCACCAGGACGATCACATTGACAATACGGGATATGTTGCTTCATCTCGTAGAGGAAGAGCTGCAGCACAGAGGTGAAATCAACTGCATGTTCTGGCAAATGGGCAAAGATCCTCCTGTGACAGGCTATGATGACTGAACAATGCGATAATAGAATCCGTGTTACAGTGAACACAATTGTCATCTGAGCGTCAGATGACTGAGCCTATTGTCGGAGCGTCGTGTATGTCCATGTCAATGAAGACCACGCCGTCCGCGATGTCGTCAGCCCGCAGTTTGCCCGCGTTCGCCGGGTGAGCCAGCGCAGAACGGATGATGAGATCCAGCTGTGTGACTGCAAGATTCTCCATGTAAGTTGTGTACACGTCGGCATCGTAGTCAGCATCGTCGATGAGGTAATAGACGAAGCCGAGGAAGACGTCCCTTCTGTTTGTGAGAGAGGCAAATTCACCCATTGACGTTTCGCCTTCCTGGCTCACAGCCAAATCCCTGAAATTCAGATCGAATTCCTCTTCTTCCGTGACGCCGCCCTTATCGCCAAGACGCAACTTCGTGACGCTGTCCGGTTTCCTTTTTCCCTGCCTGAACAGATGCCACGACAGGGCGCCGTCAACAAACACAGGCATTTCCTGTATCCTGTCTATGCTCAGTATCTCGTCGAGCAGTTCCTCCATAACTGCCGAGGCGGTTGCCCTGCCCCTCTCCATTTCCGCAGTTCTCAGCGCAGACATGAATTCAACGCCCTTGTCACGGCTGTCTTCCGCAGCAGCGAGTATCCTGCCGATACCTGAAATCGAGGAAAAATAGCCTTGCCGTATCAGCTCATCTGCGCTCGAACGAAGCGCAGCGTGATCAGTCCAGATGCCGGTCTCTGTGGCGTTGTCCGCGAATAATCGGTACACTTCGGCAGCTTCCCTCAACTCATTCTCCAGCTTTTCCGCACTGTAAGTGTGCAGCTCCTTCAGACCATATGATTCAAGATCCTCATATCCGTCCGGCACGCTCCCCTGCCATGGGCGCCAGACCCCCCGGCATGACATGTCCGCAGTCAGCTGTATTCTCCACATGAGATGCGTATGAACGGGAAAGGACCTGCAGAAATGCGGTCTATTGCCGTACACGGTGCACTTTCTGTCCCTGAGCAGCGTGCATGGCCCGCCAGACGGGAGCATGGCAATTGCCCTCTTTGAACTGTCTATAGAGCTTCTCGTAACGGATTTCCGCAGCTGGTCTGTGGAGAGAAAATATTGTATCTCATTGTGAAGAAGCTCCGGCTGGCAGAGACAGCACAGACCACAGCCGTCGATACAGCGAAACGCCTTTCCCCTGAGTTCTGCAGCATCTATTTCCATCAGTCACATCGCCACTTTCTTTCCCGAAGGCTTTCCCTGAATGGTACCACCGCTCACCAGTTCCTCGCCCCTCAGATAAACAGTTTGCGGAAAAATGCCGTTGAATCCTTCGAATGGCGTCCACTTGCATTTTGAGTGCATCGCTTCGGATTTGATTATGGACTGTCTCTTCATGTTTACGACCAGCAGATCGGCGTCATAGCCCTCCAAGATTCTGCCCTTGCTGACTCCCAGTATCTCTGCCGGTTTTTCGCACATCATCTTCATCAGCATCTCAAGGCGAAGTTCTCCCGATGCCACCATATTAAGCATCAGCGGCAGCATTGTTTCCACGCCGGGCAGCCCGGAGGGAGCGTAATCAAAATCATCCTCCTTCTCCTCTATGGTGTGAGGCGCGTGATCGGACCCAATCGTATCTATGAGTCCGGAAAACAGTGTCCTCTGGAGCGCCAGTCGCTCATCCCTTCTCCTCAATGGAGGATTGACCTTTCCCTTGGAACCAAGATGCATGTCGCAGTCCAGCAGAAGGTGATGCGGTGTGGCTTCAAATGTCAGATTCGGTGGATGCTTCCGTTCCACGACTTCCTTGAGCGTCGCATGCATTACGTGAATTCTGGGAGCATGCTGGCCCTTCGCTATGTCCACGAGCTTCGCCACAGCTTCCATTTCACACTCCGGCGGTCTGGAACGGTAATGATCGCGCAGATTGTTCTCTGCAATCTTGTTACGGAGCGATTCGTCCTCCGCATGCACCAGCACCGGCTTCTTTGTTGCAGCCGCAGCCTCTATCAGGCTTCGCTGCAAATCGGGGTCTTCACACAGCAGATCGCCCGTGGAGCTGCCCATGAACAGCTTAAAGCCTGCTGCCTTCCTGGCAAGCTCTTTTACCCGCACACCTTTGACGAGACCGGCATAAATCGCGAAATCAACGTATGACTTCTCCCTGAACATATCTGTCTTCTTTACGACTCTTTCCGGCGTGGTCGTCGGAGGTATGGTGTTTGGCATATCGCCGACGCACGTTACGCCGCCAAAGGCCGCAGCCATGCTGCCAGTCGAAATATCCTCCTTATGAGTGAGTCCCGGCTCCCTGAAATGCACGTGCAGGTCAACCGCTCCGGGCAGTATGATTGCGTTGTCAAACACCTTTCTCTCCCCTGCCTCGATGTTCTTCCTTATGCCTGCTATCTTGCCCCTGTTTATCCCCACAGAGGTCTTTACGAGCATTCCGTCAATGTAAAACGTGCCGTCAATTGCAAGTTCCGCGACAGGCATCAGCATCCCTCCCGGATTTGTAAAGACAATAATTCACAGATATAAATAATGAAAGCAGAAAATGTTGCCCACGGTGCCGGCCGGGCATGCGACTCAGAGATGTTTTCTTTCAATGTCTCCATGAGGCTCCAATTCATGGAACACTTCGGCCTCGAACCTGAACACCTTTGTATTCGCTTCCTTCCATGAATTTTCCGGCAATTCGGCTTTCCAGCATGTCTGGCACAGGAACTCCTCGCTGGACCAGCCCTCTTCCACGGCCACCTGCGGAAGGAGCAGTCCCCTGAACCTGCCGCGTTCGACGATGAGGCCGTCCCTCCCCACATTTATTTTCCCCGGAAGTTCCCACGGCGTCTTCACGGCAAGATGCTCCGGGGTGGTGAGGACACTCACTTCAACAATCAGCTGAGGAAGCTCCGATGCAGTTACGGGTTCGAAACGCGGGTCACCCACGGCAGCCTCCGCCGCCGCATTGAGCAGTGCCAGCTTCAGCTCAAAGACGGGATCTGAATAGCCTATGCATCCCCGCAGCCTTCCTTCCGGGTGCGTTGTCAGCGTGACGAAAGCACCCGTTTTGGCTGAAAACGCCTGTGTGAGTTTCATATGCGGGGATCTGTAGCTCCCGGTGCTCACAGTGCTGTCTACGACTTCCCTCGCATACCTGACAGCCATACGGCCTTCTTCATCGCTCAGCATACAATCGTACCGGGTAAATGACTACCCATTAATTTAATGCACCGAAGTGCGTCAGGGTCCGCAAATCAGACGATTGCATCCAGGATTGAAAGACTGCGGAATGCTCCGGGAGGTCCACTCCATGTGAACTGTCCGGGATGCAGGAGATGAGCCAGCAACTTGACTCCCACGACAACTCTTGGACCCGGACGGGCGAAATAGGAGCTTGCATCAACTGCGTAGACCTGTCCATTCCTGACCGCAGTAAGCTCGTTCCAGGAAGGGAATCGTGTGAGCTTGTCAGCTTCCTGAACCATGTCTGAGAGGCTCATTCCGCAGGAGGAGACTATGATCACTTCGGGATTCCATTCCAGCACACTGTCCCATGGTATACGCACGGAAGGCATCTCCTTTCTTCCCAGCCTGTCCACGCCGCCCGCAGTTTCGATCATGCCGGGAATCCAGTGACCTGCGCAGTAAACCGGATCGGTCCATTCCATGAAGAAAACGCGTCGTGACAGGCCGAGTTGAGTCGTTTTCCTCTTAACGGCCGACAGCCTTGAACGCAGCGATGAAACTATCACTGATGCCGCATGCTCTCTTCCGGTGACGGCGCCAAGGTCAATAAGATTGCCAAGAATATCGTCCACAGAACGGGGGCTCAAATCCATCAGCCTGGGAGTTCGTGGAAGGGAGGCGATAGCGCGCTCTATGAGCTTTCCTGATGCTGCACAGACTTCGCACAGTCCCTGGCCGATTATGAGATCTGGCTGAAGCTCTGAAAGCAGATTTGTGTCAATGACGTACAGGTCAAGACCCGCTCTCAGCCTGCTGCTCACGGCCGCATCGATTCCCGATGAGGTCATGGACGACATGTCAATCGCACTTCGTATGACCACCGGTTTTTTCTTTGCTTCCTCAGGAAAATCGCATTCATGCGTTACGCCGACGATGCGGTCGCCTGCGCCGATAGCATAGAGCATCTCTGTTGCACTTGGAAGCAGGGAGACGATTCTCTCCGCTGTGGCGGACATGCAACAAAAAACCGCATGACAGTATCTAAATGCTTCGAATGATTGCATCGATTTCCATCATTGACGACAGTAAAACAGGATGTGCAACTCTGAACTCAGCAGAAAAGATTTATAAACTCAATCAAATTGAATCGGATGGGTCATGAAATTCGTAAAAATATCTCAGACCGAGATTGGAAACATACGGACACTCTATGAAGGAGTGATGGCGAGCGCTTCGCATGGACTGTTCTTCAGAGAGGGCATACTCACCGGCAGCGAAATAGTGAAAATCGCAAAGGATGAGGAAGGAGATCTGCTGAAGACGGCCACGAAACTTCTGGTGGCCAGAGGCTGGGCCGAGGACGTTACCTTCGATCAGAACAGGATTGTTGTAAAAGGCTCGATAGAAGTGGGAGATTCCAGTCAGCCAACCTGTCACAGGCTCCGGGGTGTTTTCAAGAGACTTTATGAAGCATCGCAGCACAACCGCTTCTTCTGCGAGGAAGCAGAGTGTGAGAGTCTTGGCTCGAATAATTGCGTCTTTACCATGAAGAAGCTGGAGGATGAATAAATTGCCTGATGAACTTCGGGGTATGCTTGATGAATTGAAGAAAGACGGAGCCAGATCTTCCGCCGTAATCAGCAGGGATGGTCTCGTAATAGCTGCCGATCTCGACGCAGGCGGTTACGTGGAAACATTCGCGATAATGTGCGCCACGCTCATGGGGGCGGCAGTTACTGCAAACCTGGAACTCAAGCGCGGAGTGCCGGAAAAGGTGACGGTGGAGAGCACAGACGGAAAGATGCTCATCCTCAATGCCGGAAGGAAAGCGGTCGTGGTAAGTGTAATTGGAAACGGCGCTGATGAAGCGGTAATAACGAAGCAGATGACAAGAATAGCGGAATACCTGAAGCAGAGCTGACACTTCAATGACCGCATACCGCAGTTAAATGCGGTGGACAGACGACTTCGACTTATCCGTATCCTCCAGGCCAGTCTATTGCAGCATAAGGGGATTTGCACGGACTGCCACCGGTATACTCAACCTTTTCAGACGCGATGTCGAGAAAGAACGAATAAATCGTTTCCGCCCCGGAGGTGTGCACGCATGCACCGTTGCTGTGATCAGACAGATATTTCTTGACTGATTCGGCGTCGTTCAATGGTGCGCCAATTTTGATTTTCCTTCCATTTTTCAGCGCAAACGGGAACTCGGAAACCTGTTCTATGCTGAACGAGGAACCGTCCGACACAGCATAGAATGCAGTAGACGCGTCTGCAACAACGTAGGAAGACTTGTGCATCGGCGTTATTGTTTTCAGCTTTTCCATCGCACTGGAAAGATCCTTTGACGATTCTGTCAGCATTCTCGGCACCATGTATGCTGCTGTTCCAGGAACTGGTTTGTCATTTTTATCAAGGATGTCGGCGCAGGCAAAGACACCGTATACACCGATACTCTCGGACGTCCCGGCAAAGTAGCCGCCCATTCGTCCCAGCGAGGCATAAGAGTCGTTCGGATCCAGACGGAGCAGATTCCTGACCGTGGATGAGGGCGAAGCGCCGTAATTTCTTCCCGCAGTAAGAGTTCCGCCTGGCTTTGAAATGATGGTTAGGGTAGTGGATGGTGCGGCAAAGGTGTCTGATGTTTCGCACAGCATAGACTCGAATTCGATCGATATCCCTTCGGCAATGCCCTGCAGCTCATCTTTGAGCACGGGATGAACACCGAAAGTCGTATCCACCGATTTAAGTGCATTCTCCAGCAGCGTGCTGTCCGGAGGGCGTGAAAGCCGTTCGAGAACTGCCGGCGTGAATGCGTCTGTCATCTTTCTGCCGATGTCGTAGTGATTACCGCCTGCATTCACGAGCCTGTAATTTTCCGCCGCTTCTGAAATCGACGCCTCATCAGTCATCGTCTGAATCTCCAGCGCTTAAATTTTCTACATATAAATAAGCATGACGAAAGAAGCTCGGGATCATGGAGCTGTCATCCGGGCTGCCGACGCCGATTCGTGCAGTATGGCTGCAATATCGGTGATCCTGCCCTCCGTCCTGATATTTACCCGGCACACCGGACATGCGGTGACCACGATCTCCGCTCCCGTCTCTGCAAGCTGCCCGGACCGTTTCGTGGAGACTGCTCTTGCTGTTTCCGGAAACAGCAGTTCATCGGGCCCTCCGCAGCAGTGCGTTCTCCTGCCGCTTTTCGAGGGCAGCGATACATCGCAGGCCCGGCCGACAAGATCGTTTGGAGCGGGGAATGAGGGAAATCTGCGTGAAAGGTGACACGGTTCATGAAAAACAATCTTCCTGCCCGTATTTTTCAGTTTGACGCCACCTATCATGTCCAGATAGTGCAGGACTTCGAAATCAAAACCTGAAATTACGGATGGAATGACATTCTTCAGAAGGTCGTAAGTGTGCGGATCGACTGTTATTATCCTCTTCGCTCCGCTCCTTCTGAAAGAATCGGAAAGACGTAAGGCGTATTTTGCGAACGATTCGGCAAAGCCAAAATCATTGAGCAGCGTTCCTGGATACATCTCCTCCTCATACAGATAGCCGAATTCGGCGCCGCTGAGCTTCAGCAGAGCGGCAATATCCCTCAGATGACTGTTCATCTCGGCAGCAAGTTTTCTGTCCTTGAACAGCAGGGCCGCGCGAGACAGCGATGGAAAGCGCGCCGCGAGCACCGCAGCAAAGTCCGACCCGCCGATGTGCATTTGAAGTAATTTGGCGAGACGGCTGCTGTAAGCCATTGTCTGATACATCTGGCCTGTGTAGAGAATCGTCTCTCCGCCTCTTGGAATATTCAAGCCCTTTGCCCACCTGCACATGCCTCTGCCTGCAGGAACGAGCGATCCGTAACGCATAACAATACTCTCGATCAGTCTGGCGGCCCCTGGTGCGGAAACCGGCGCAAGAAGCTGCTTTGCATAATGAGACACAACACCTGCGTTTACGCCCGCAGGGCATACTTCGAAGCAAGCATAGCAGTCCAGACAGGAATAGAATGAGTCGGACATCGCGGAGAAGTCACGTCCTTCCCTGACTCTTGTCAGCAGTTCTCTCGAAAGCAGGACGCGCCCTCTTGCACCGCGTGACTCGGAATAGCCTGATGCCGGCTGAGTCGGACAAACGGATTCGCAGAAACCGCAGCCGATGCATTTGCCCGACTCTTCTGAAAGCCTGTCCACGACACTGCTCAAAGGAACACCTTTCCCGGATTGAGTATGCCCTTGGGATCCATTACCGCTTTCAGTCCCTTCATGACTTCCAGCGTAGCCATGGACGATCTGTGCTCATACTCCATCTTGAGCAGTTCTCTCTTCTCCACGCCAATTCCGTGCTCGGCGGACACGCTTCCTCCGTGCGAAAGCGCCAGTCTTGCGATTTCGGTGTGAAATTTTTCGACCCTGCCGCTCTCGTCGGCGTCGCTGAAATCGACGAACATGTTGGCATGAATGTTTCCATCGCCTATGTGCCCGAATAGCGCAACTGCCACTTTCATCTGA
>JAHEAA010000020.1:0-23107 GCA_019721035.1 Candidatus Sysuiplasma acidicola | reverse complement strand
CTGCCGCTCTCGTCGGCGTCGCTGAAATCGACGAACATGTTGGCATGAATGTTTCCATCGCCTATGTGCCCGAATAGCGCAACTGCCACTTTCATCTGATCGGCTAGCACGCTTGTCTCCGAAAGCATCATGGACAGCTCGGACGGCGGGACGACTACATCGCCGATCAGCACGTGGTCGTTCTCACTCCTGCGCAGCTTCAGGAGTGACGAATATGCGCCCTTCCGTGCCAAGTACATTGTGCGCATTTCCGACTCGTCGCGGGTCGACTGCACTTTAAGCGGTTTCGAGGCTCCAAGGGTGGATGTGAGATCGTTGAGATATCTGTCAATTGCTTCTGCCGGACCGTCGACGTCCAGCAGAAGCATGTATGCGGCTTCATCGGGAAACGTCACTTTTCCGCTCCTTTCGACTGCGTCCATAGTCTTCCTGTCCAGAAATTCAGCAATTGTCGGCTGGATCTTTCCGGTACGCACATCCGCGACGGCCCTGCCGAGCGACGATATGTCGGTGTAGTATGCAACAACCCTTCCGGTGGATTCGGGCAGATTCGTTATTTTCAGGTAAGCCTTCGTCACGATTGCGAGCGTACCTTCGCTGCCAACAAGCAGGGACGTCAGATCATAGCCTATCCTCGATTTCAGCGTCCTGTTTCCGCACTGAATCACCCGTCCATCTGCAAGCACAGCTTCAACGCCCAGTATCCAGTCCTTTGTCGTGCCGTACCTTAAGCATCTCAGGCCACCGGCATTGGTCGAAATGATGCCTCCGACGGTTGCCGCAATTGAGCTGCCAGGATCGGGCGGAAACAGGTGACCTGCCCTCGCGAGGCGCTCGTTCAGGTCATCTATCCTCACGCCTGCTTCGGCGAGCACGCACTTGTCTGTCACGCTGACCTCGGCGATTCGGTCCATCCGGAGCAAATCGACAACGATGCCTTTTCCCATTACGACGGATGCCCCTGTAAGCGATGTCCCTCCGCCTCTTGCTACGACCGCAATGTCGTTCTGATAACAATATTTCATCAGTTCCGAAACCTGAGCGGTGTTCTCCGGCAATACCACTGCCAGCGGCGTGTCGCCTCCGAATTGTGATGCGTCGCTTCTGTATGGTAAAAGTTCTTCTTGTGTTTGCAGCACACAGCCGGGAAACTTCTTTGAAAGATCAAAGGCAACATTCATTCGCATCAGCAGACGCGGTTAACAGCTGTATCTAAATCAGCGTTTCGACCATCTCGATTTTCCCGGGACACCCGGCGGAATGGGCGTGAAGGCCGGACTGTCGATCTGCATATACCTGCCTATGAGCTTAATACGGTGGATCGAAGGCATTACTCAAAAGCTCAGGACATTTCAGAAAGGAAGCCGATATACTCCGACAATACACTTCTTCGGGCAGATTCGTGCAGCATCATGTCGTGGTCCATGCCATCATACAACATCAGCTTTTTCGGTTCCGATGCAGATGCATAAAGCCGTCTGCTGTTCTCCACTGAGACGAGAGAATCGGAGAGGCCGTGGGCGATAAAGAGGGGCCTGCCGGCAAGTGAGCCAATGTGATTCAGCGGGTTGTGCATCAACAGAGAACGCACGCTCCGCGCGCTCAGTGAATCCGGGCGCGTGCGATCCTTCATAGAAGCAGCCTTGATAATACGTCTGTGCCTGCTGTCCGGCGCCAGCACATCGATTATGGAAAGGCTGCGCAGCCTGCCGGTCCTGTATTCCGTGTTCTCCCTGCCGCACAGCATAGCCGTAAACCTGCTGTATTGGCTGCCATGCCTTTCCCTCATCCATGTTTCTCCGTCCGAGATGCCCGATACGGCACATACTGAAACAACTCTGGCATCCATGCTTCCGGCGATGATTGCGTTTGATGCCCCCATGCTTAAGCCGAGCAGATGAATTCTGCGGAACAGGTAATGGCATTTAAGCAGCGTCACTGACTCAACAATCTGCCGTACCTGTTCTTCAAAAAGCAGTTCATTTCTTGTGCCAGTCCTGTGCGACAACCTGAAAGTGGAATGACCCATCCGTTCGAGCTCTTTCGAAGTTATTGACGCTATTGGATCGTCGGCACGTCCCGCAAGACCGTGGCAGACGATGAACACATCCTTCTTTGACACGGTTTTAAGAATGGCTGTCAGACTGTTTCGTCCGTCATGCAATGTTAGCTTGATGCTCATGTCTGTTGCCACCTCACAGACAACGTCTGAGTTCTTTCGACAGGCCGGAAACAGTTATTCTGCCGAGAGGGACGAACCTGCGTGCTCCTGTCGCCGGAGTATTTGCAGCCCTGCCGCTCACAGAGAGATAACCGAGGAGGCCAAAGGCGACGGCTTCCCTCACATCTGGGGTTATGCCGAAACTGGATGAAGAGTAAACAGTGCCGTCGAAACTTGAGCGCAGTCCGTCTGAGATATACCTGTTATAGGCGCCGCCTCCCGCGATTATCAGCGGGTCGGCAGCCCCGCCATATTTCCGCAGATTGTACAGTATACTCCGCACAGTGAATTCGGAAAGCGTCGTGATGATATCCCTGTCGCTGATCCCAGACGCGCCGGCCATGGAAATGACGTTGTCGACATATTCCGAGCCATATCTTTCACGGCCGCATGTCTTGGGCGGGGCGGATCTGACGAATGAGTCTGACATCAGCCTGCCCAGCAGTCCTTCGTCACAGTTACCCGATGCCGCGATTCTGCCGTTCCTGTCCATCTCCTTTCCAAACAATCGCCGCATCGCTCCATCAATCAGCATGTTTCCCGGGCCCGTATCAAAGCCGCTTACAGTTTTTCCCAGCAGCGTTATATTTGCTATGCCGCCGATGTTGAGCACCGCTGAACCATGTGGAAAAATGAGGCTGTCACCTGCTGGCACGAGAGGAGCTCCCATTCCGCCGGCAGCGACGTCGGTATAACGCATGTCGGTGAGGACCGGCTTACCCAGCGAGAGAGCGAGAGGTTCGACAGCACCTATCTGCAACGTGCCGCCGCCCGCTCGCCCCTTCTGCTCCTCATGGTAAAGCGTATGGCCCGAGAAAACAGCTAAATCCACAGAATGACGCAGCGAACGGGACGCCGCGACCAGAGCCCTGCCTATACCCCAGTGTGCTCTGCTTATCGAGGCAAGGGAAGCATTACCCTGGTTTGTCATTGAAAGGAGCAGCGATTTCAGCGACGGATCGAAACGCCTGCTGCCCTTCTGAAGTACGCTTGTGGAGACGGCGTCGCGTGATTCACGTACTTCCATGCAAACCCACGTCAGACCGTCTGTTGAAGTTCCTGACATCACAGAAAATATATTCAATTGAGTCAACTCTGAACCACATGCGACGACACATTCAAAAAGCATGCGTGCCCTTACCCGAAGGGGCGGGAATATTAAAGCGGTAAGAAGCGGAAACGATGTGTTTGACAAAAAGACGGTAGCGCGTCTCAAAGGAAAACGTGTTGGCCTGATTACGAACCATTCCAGTTTGGACTCCCAATGGCGGTGGCTGCCTGAGCGACTCAAGTCGGATGGTGCCAGTATTGAAAAATTCTTTTCTCCCGAGCATGGACCCTATGGCCTGGCAAAAGAGGGAGAGGAACTTGGCAGCTATTTCGATGAGAAGCTTGGGACAAACATCATAAGCCTGTACGGTCAGAGGAGGGAGATGCAGCCTGACGATGTTTCAGACCTCGACGTCCTCATTTACGACATGCAGGATGCCGGGGTGAGGTTTTACACACTCGTGTCCACGCTCAAGAGCGCTATTGATGCATGCGCTTCCTCAGGACGCGTTCTCACGGTTCTTGACAGGCCGGATCCGCAGAACGGTTTGACTGTGAAAGGTCCGTTACTGGATGAGGGATTGAAGAGTTTTGTAGGAATTGATACGATTCCGCTGCAATACGGAATGACGCTCGGGGAACTGGCGATGTACTGGGCAGGCGGAAAGGACTGCGTGAAAGTTGTTCGCATGAAAGGATGGAAGAGGAAAATGTGGTATGATGAAACCGGTCTGCCGTTTACTGCGCCTTCACCAAATCTCCCGGATATGCAGTCCATGGTGCTTTATCCTGGACTGGCAGTGATGGAGGGACTGAATGTAAGCGTTGGAAGGGGTACGACGCGACCATTCAGACTCATCGGCGCACCATGGTTAGACGGGCACAGTCTGCTGGAAGCTGTGTCAGGGACTGCGGGCATCATGGCAAGGTTTGCACGATTCATGCCGCAGTACGGCAAGTTCAAAGGCGAAGTGTGTGAAGGTGTGGAGTGCTACGTCGCAGACAGGAAAAAGGCAGATCCCGTGTTGCTCGGGCTGAAGATGCTTCACCATCTTTCGGGACTGGAAGGAACAGTGTGGACGAGGAACGGAAACAGACTCTGGGCAGAGGCCATCACTGGTGTGATGGGCATAGACAGGGTTGTAGCGAAAAACGAGCCTGAGCGCCTGATGGCGTCCTGGGCCCGAGATGCAGCAGGATTCAGAAAAAGGACAGAAAAATTCCTCATCTATGACTGAGTCTTGCAAGTGCCTTTTCTATGTCGTAGCCTTCGGTTTCGAGAACTGTTTCCGCCTTTCGCGGTGTGCACCCTGCGCGCTGCGAGACTATGGTCACGGCCCTCTTCCTGAGCTTGTAATTTGTAGCCCGCATGCGTATCATGCTGTTTCCAGTTACGCGACCTGATTTGATGCCTGCATACGTACTCACCATATTGAGCACGAGTTTCTGTGCCGTACCAGCCTTGAGTCGCGTGCTTCCTGTTATCACTTCAGCACCTGTTCTTACGACGATGGAGATGTCTGAATGTTTGGCAACTTCCGATCCGGGATTCGATGTAAGCGAAACAGTCACGCATCCGGTTTGGCGTGCGAATTTCAGACCTCCGATTACGAAAGGCGTTCTGCCTGATGCGGTAATGCCGAAAACGACATCGTGCGGCGACAGCCTGAGCTTTCTTAGAACGCGGGGAGCAGCGGCTGCGTCATCCTCTGCGCCTTCGACAGCTTCAGTCAATGCCTTGATGCCGCCGGCCATGATTACATTGAATGTTCCCGGAGCAAAACCGAATGTTGGAAGAAGTTCGGCGACATCCTGATACGTGATCCTTCCGCTTGTCCCGGCACCGATATAAAATACTCTTCCGTTGTCCAGAATGGCTGAGGCAACCGCCTCAGCGGCCCTGCTTATGTCCGGCAGCGCTTTCCTGACAGCTCCTGCGACCCGTGCATCTTCGCTGTTCATCAGCATCATGACCCGTTTCACCGGCAGAGTGCTTATATTCGATGTCTTCCTGTTGGGCTGCTCCGTTTCCAGTTTTGTTGTATCTTCTTTCAAACATATCGTTCCACAACATTAGCGCCTCTTAAATCAATCTTACGCCATCATTCAATTCATTCACTGATTCTTTGGTAACCTTCAAGAACAACTGCAATGTTGCACCGTTCATGATACGATCTGTCAGCTACACGAGTCTGGAAATACCGATGGAAAAGGAGTTCAGAATTTCGCTCGGAAGCACGCATTCCTATGATGGCTTCATAATAACAGTTGAGACGGATGACGGTGCAAAGGGGTATGGTGAGGCGGTCCCGACACCGTTCATAACGGGAGAGACGATGGAATCCATAGGTGCGGCACTCAAATTGATTAAACCGGCTGTAGAAGGCATGGATGAAACGGACACGGAATCGATAGGAGACGTGATGGAGAAAACGGTCGTCGGGTCGTACGCGGCGAAGTGTGCCGTTGACACGGCATTGTGGGACCTGATAGGCAGAAAGGCCGGTGTGCCGCTGTACAGGCTGCTCGGCGGCTACAGGAAGAGTATCGGGACGTCGTTTACCATCGACATAGGTACGATGGAGGAAGTTGAGAAATACACAAGGGAATTCGTCGACGCCGGCCTCAGGACCATCAAGGTCAAACTGGGACGGGGCTTGCGTGAGGATTACGAACGGGTGAAGAGGACTAGGCAGACTGCAGGCGACGATATCACCATCTACGTGGATTTCAATCAGTCATATTCCGCAAAGAAGGCCGTTGAACTGTCAAGGGACATACATAAATTCGAGCTTGAATTTCTGGAACAGCCGACGCCAGCGCACGACATAGCTGGACTCAAGTTTGTCAGGGATCACAGCGACATACCGGTCATGGCCGATGAGGCTGTTCACGGGCCAGAGGATGCGATGAAGATCGTCAGAAGCGAAGCGGCTGACATGATAAACATGAAAATGATGAAGGCCGGAGGAATAACACGAGGCAGGAAGATCATAAGCATAGCTGAGGGGGCCGGACTGCCTGTCATGATTGGATGCATGGTTGAGACAAAAGTGGCTGTTACGGCCGGAACTCACCTGGCACTGGGCATGAAGAACGTGAAGTACGCAGACCTTGACGGATATTCGAGTCTGAAGAAAGACATAACAACAGGCGGTCTGGAGCTGAAGAACGGAGAGAACACTGTATCAGAAAGACCTGGACTTGGTATCGATGTCTCTCTCAAGTGAATTGCGCTCGCAGACCAGCGAAGCCTGCAGGCTCTGGAACGAGTATCTCAGGCAGGATCCGACGAGCGAAGATCTGATCAGGCTGAAGTTTTCGGGGAGCGAATTCACTAAACCGGTTCTCCCCTTTGTATCCGGAGACGGAGCGTTCGCGCTCACCTGCACAAGATCAGGGCGATTCATGCACGATGATGACAGTGGCACTGCGTGGATTATGGCACTCGGCTTCGGCGACGAGACCGCAATGAAGAGGCTTATTGACTCGCAGCTGTCCGTGCTCAGAAAGAGGGGCGTCAGCAGGATACTCTGCGCCGGCTTCACCCCGACATATTTTTTCCCCGGCATAGACCGCAGTGCCTATCCGGAGATCTGGAAGTTCATGAAAGATTACGGTTTCAGGCCCGGAGAGGATGCAATCGCCATGGACAAGAATCTCTGGCCCTCGCACGGTCTGGATTCCTTTAGTGATACAACAGGAGACATTGAGGTGCGTAATCTCGCCAGGCCGGAACTTCCAGCCCTCCTCAGAATGCTCAAGAGGAATTTTTCTTCGGACTACAGTTACAGGGCTAAATGCGTCGGCGAAAAAGGGGAAAGATATCAGATCAAGGTTGCGGTTGAGGGGACCACCATACTGGGCTATAGCATGTTCTTTGGCGCCGAAGGGAAGAGATGGTACATGCCCGGGGAGCATTTCGGGCCCTTCGGAGTTGATGAAGCGCACAGGTCACGTGGCATAGGAACGGCGCTGCTTCATCAAACGCTGAGGGAGATGAAGATCAGGGGGATGCACAGGGCATTTTTCCTGTGGACGAGTGAAAGAGCCTCGCACCTTTACGAACGATTTGGATTCGAAGTCACGAGAAGATTCAGTGTGTTTGAAATGAAACTGTGAACGCCGTTTCAGGCGCGACAGGCAACCCGAAAGCGCAGAACTGGCAATGCCTGCACCACATGAATACGGTGACTTCCTGCGTAAGAATCAGTGGCGGTCCGTGCTTCGGCAGGAACAGCCCGGGCGGCCATGGAGACATACTGGTGTCCCGTCTGATCCTGAGCTTTTACCATACGCGCGAATTCGGGCATGCCCCGTCATAAAGTCATGGAGATGTTCAGGCAGTGCATTGCATTTGTCATTCTATTTCACCACACCATTCAAACTGGAGGTCTTTCCACTCGTTTTTATAAGTGGCTGCGCGATGTCGTGTGCTGGAACACAATGGCAACACTGAAAGTGACGGTAGGAGTTTCAGACCTCAGGGCAGAGCCGAAATTCAGATCAGAACGCGTTGATCAGGTCGTTTTCGGGGAAAAGGTTCGCGTGGTTGATGAAGGAAAGGACGATTACGTTCATGTAATTGCACCCGACGGCTACGACGCATTCCTGTCGAGATTCGGACTCGGTCGCGCCGACGGAGCGCCCGCATACAAGATCATCAGGACATGGAAAGGCGGCGACATGCTTCTTCCAATCGGCTCGCTGCTCACAGCTGGGGACATCAGGCGACTCGACATTGCACAAAAATTCTACAGGCGCGAAAGTTACTCCCTGGACAAAATTGAATTTGCAAAACAGTACCTGGGGGTGCCGTATCTTTGGGGCGGCGTAACCGAACTCGGCATAGACTGTTCGGGCCTGGCACAGCGCGTTTTCGGTTTCAACGGCATCAGACTGCCCAGGAACGCTGACATGCAGGAGAAACTCGGCAGCGCTGTCGGCTCGCTGCGTGAGGCAGAACCGGGAGATCTGATTTTCTTTCCTGGCCATGTTGGCATACACATGGGCGGAGGCAGGCTAATACACGCAAACCTCCACAATCAGAGGGTGAGCATCACTGACCTGAACGGAAGGGACAGCTACGCCAGGCGACTGAAAAGAGACATCACTTCAATCAAGAGGATTTGAGGCGTACCGGTGCCTTGCCTCGCGGCGTAAACAACCCGAAGAGTGCCTCAAGGCATGCCCTGACACTCTGAACATTTGGCGCGTACCCGGTGAGGTAAGGCACGCCTGAGACGACTCCTGCATCATAGGGCGTACCTGCACCTATGGCGTACAGTTCGCCGTGTCTCGCTCTTATTGAGCCGATGTCATTGTGCTGTTTCAGGTGTTCACCGTACATGAGCACCAGAGCTGGAAGTCCCTCAGTGCCTTCGGCGCCGGAAACATGCTCGATGCCCAGTTCCGCAAGAGCTTCCGACAGTGGGAAATATTTTCTGCCGCCAACTGTGACTTCGCAATCATACACAGCCCATTTTCGGTGTGCCTGCACGTGCGATTGAATCTGCGGCCCGAGCGAGGTTACGGAAGTGCGTATCAGATGGTGCAATGTGCCGTCGGAAGTAACGGAAGGCGCCGCCCGTTTTAAGAAGAGCAGTTCTACACGTTTGTATGCAGAGGAGAGAATGGTGTCGAGCGAATCACTCCGTCCCGCAAGTGAAGAGTACATTTCCTCAACATCATCCTGATCAGTATCTTCGATAATGTCTGCTCCTGCCCGTACCGCCATCAGAGCGGATTCAGAGGGAGGGAAATGTTTCTTTACAGCACCCATTGAAAGGGAATCAGTGAGCACTGGCACGTTGCATCCCAGCTCATTTCGGAGCAGCCCCGTTATAACGTCGCGGGAAAGTGTTGCAGGCAGGTCCTTCTCTCCAGTGAGTGACGGGTAGTACAGGTGTGAGACCATAACCGTGTCTACGCCGGATTCCAGCGCCCTGGCAAAGGGAAGAGCCGTTCGCCTGATTTCTTCTGCATCGCGCTCATCCACCGGCAGGTCTATGTGTGAATCAACACTGACCGACCCGTGGCCGGGAAAATGCTTTGCGGTCGAGAGACAGCCCTGCGCCTTCAGGCCTCTTATGTATGCGTTGCCCATCAATGAGACAAAATCAGGATCGTCTCCATAACTGCGAATGCCTATGATTGGATTGTCCTGACTGTCGTTGACGTCGAGCACCGGAGCGAGATTCCAGTCCACGCCGTGAAGCCGCAGGTGGTATCCGGTCAGCAGTCCGCTGTAATAAGCCAGTTTCTCGTCGCCTGTGGCTCCGACAGCCATGTTTGATGGCGGAAACGGAATGTCCCATGCCCTGATGACATTGCCCCCTTCCTGATCTATAGAGAAAAGCGGAGGCTCGGCCGATAGTTCGCTCCTGTAGAAGTGAGACACCTCCCCGATCAGCGATTCGAGCTCGCCGGCTGTGCTGAAGTTGCCCGAGAAGAGAACAATGGAGGACGGTCTTATTTTTCTCAGGAACGATTTGTTCGACTCAAGATCCTTTCCCTTCAGTGCAGCCTGGAAGAGCAGGCCGAGTTTTTTACTGCCCATGCACCGCCATTGCAGAGTACGATTTATTAATTTCCGGATCCGAACATTCAGTAGAAGCCGGTGTTCCGTCATCATCGTGAGAACTTAATATCCATCCTCACAATGCACGTAAGATGAAAATAAGCGATGTCGACATATACTGCCCTGATGGACAGTTCAGACACGGCAGCATAACTTGTTCCGGCGGTGTCATCCGTTCACTGGATTTTGACGGCGCGGAAACAGCCCGGAAAGGGAGGCGTCGCACTCATCTGCTAGTTCCCGGCTTCATAGATATTCATGTCCATGGCAGCTGCGGAAGAGACTTTCTTGAAGGAACGGGAGCACTGAAGGAGGCATCTGGCTGCATGACAGCAAACGGCGTTACCACGTTCCTGCCCACATTTGCCGCGGCGCCACGCGAGCTGCTGGTCAGGGCACTCTCCTCTCTTCCCGGTGCACAGGCGATGGGAGCGGAGGCGCACTCATTCCATCTGGAGGGACCGTTCATCAATCCACTGCAGAAGGGGGCGCAGAATCCAGCATTTATGAGGATGCCCGATATTGATGAACTTGAAGGATATATGAAACGTTCCCGCGGACGGGTTTCGCTTGTCACGGTTGCTCCGGAGCTGGAAGGTTCGGAACGCCTGATAAGATACTGTACAGAAAATGGAATAAGAACGTCAATAGGACATACACTGGCTCCGTACGAGACAGCTGTCAGGTCGTTTGACTGGGGCGTCACGATTTCAAACCACACGTATAATGCCATGGGACTCTTTCACCATAGAAAGCCGGGGACCGTCGGCGCAGTGCTTGTCTCTGACAGCGTATACTGTGAACTCATTGCAGACGGAGTGCATGTTTCCGAAGGAGGGATACGACTGCTGCTGAGGTCCAAATCACCGGACAGGATTATACTCGTAACAGACGCAATCATGGCACAGAATGCCGGAGACGGAAGATACAGGGGGGATGCGTTCAGCTTCACAGTGGACAAGGGGGTCGCGAGACTGGATGACGGAACGCTTGCCGGCAGCACACTGACAATGGACCGGGCGCTCAGGAACATGTGTTCGCTTGCATCAATCGATGTTGAGACTGCAATACCAATGCTCACTTCAAACCCCGCAGAAGCTCTTGGCCTGACAGACAGGGGACAGATCGCGGTGGGCAAGAGGGCTGACCTTGTACTGCTGGACAGACAGATGCGTGTTACAGAAACATACTGTGCAGGAAGAAAAACATTCTCAGCGTGATGTCTGATCTGCGCACACCGATGTGCAATCGGGGGACAGCGGGCCTGCAATCGGCGACTGCACACGATGGACGGGCATGCTCAGCGCACAAGAGACATTATGAGCCCGTCAATCCAGTCCTTGACAAAACCATCGGCATCTTCGGATTCAGGAAAATGATTGACCATGACTGAAAACGGTTCATTTCCGGCAAAACCTGACAGCGTCTGAACGCCTCCGAGCGAGCCTGTCTTTGCCCTGATTGCTCTGCTCAGTTTCCTTTCCTTCAGCGTGCCGTCAGTGCCACCCACCGGCAACGATGAAACAACAGAAGGTAAATTTGCAATCATTCGGAGCAGTTTTACTGTTCCGGCAGGCGAAACCAGGTTTCCCCGTGTAAGACCGGAACCGTCGAAAAGCCATGCATCGCTTATGCCTGATGCGGCAAGCGACATGCGCATAAGCTCCGAAGCTTCGGCAGTGGATGCGTCCCTGCCCGAAGGCCTCGCCGCGTGGAGCAGAAGGAGCTCGGCGATTACATTGGAAGACACTTTGTTCAGGCGGTGGAGCACCTGGGCTAGAGTGCGGCTACAGACAATTTGAGGCTCTCCCCTGAATCTGCCTATGCGCAGTTTTCTGCGTGAACGGCTGCTGCCGAGATTGTCCGAAATCCAGTGCAGGAGAAAATCCTCCGGCTCCAGTATTGAGAAGGAAAAATTGCCTTTGAAGCCGGCTGGAAGCACAATCTTCCGCTCATGGATCTGCGGCTCGCTGACAGACTGGCTGAAGATGAAAGAATGTATGCTGCTTGCCGGCATGGTTTTGGAAGGAGGAGCATCCAGACAGTCGAAGGTCGCAGCGATAGCATTTTCATGAAAGCATACATCGGATATCGGCGCACCCCATGCATGCCCCATATCATCGAAATTCCAGGAGCCTGGATATCTGGGAGCACGGATGTGGCCGGTCTCCAGTATAATTTCACGTATCTTCATGTCCTCACAGTATTCCACCACCTCGGCCATGGACGATTCGTCGAGCAGGGGATTACCCAGCGGTCTGAAGTACAGGCGTCCGTCGACAACGGAATATTCGGAATGAAAGGTTGCATCCTCACCCAGCGACTTGCAGGCAAACCATGAAGTGTACAGTTTCGTGTTTGATGCAGGCGTGAAGAGTTTCCGCCTGTTCAGGTAAACACGGGCTGACGGGAATGAGATGCCCGTCAGCGATTTGCCAATCACGTTCCCGGTGCTGTCAACTTTTCCGCCCATATTGTAATTCCTTCGAACCTTGTATCAATGTGCAATCAGGAATCTATCAGTGAGGCGGCGACGATGTTGTTGAAGAGTCTTCTGCACCTCAGAATCGCATGATTATTCCTGGTCGGATGAACGCGGTTTGTGAGGAGTACAGAGGACACGCCGCTCTTCCTGTCCATCCACAGCATAGTTCCTGTGAATCCGGTATGTCCGAAACTCCACACCGGAAACAAATCGCCGAAAGGACCGACGTATGTGCCGGTGTGCAGCTGCCATCCCAGGCCGTAGGTGCCGCCGATCGCT
The DNA here is from genome assembly GCA_019721035.1 of Candidatus Sysuiplasma acidicola. Lineage (NCBI taxonomy): Archaea > Methanobacteriati > Thermoplasmatota > Thermoplasmata > Candidatus Sysuiplasmatales > Candidatus Sysuiplasmataceae > Candidatus Sysuiplasma > Candidatus Sysuiplasma acidicola. Next base: position 10,492 of record JAHEAA010000020.1, on the reverse strand, counting down.
GGACGTCTCTGCCTGACCATCTCCTCTGCTACGCGCGCGGATAGTATTCTCTTCCCCTGGAATTCGCCCCAGTTTAGCACAGCGGAGCAGTATTTCATCAGATCGTCTGCAGTGGAGAAGAGACCGGCATGACCAGAAACGCCACCCATAGCGTGAGCGTTTTCATCATGCACGGTACCGAATCCGGTGCGATCGGGATAAACCTCGGTTGTGACGAATCTGTCGCTTAGCGACGAAGGCGGATTGAATAAAGTGTCATGCATGCCAAGCGGTAAAAAGACATTGTCCCGGCAATAAACATCCAGCGGCCTGGCACTCACCTTCTCGACAATCCTGCCAAGCAGGATGAAATCCAGATCGCTGTATATCTCCCCTTTTCCGGGCTCGTATAAGGGAGGCAGGGAGGCAATGGTTCTGATGACGACCCCGCCGGCACCCGCGTGTCTGTGAAACGGATAATAACCATAGAAACCGGACGAATGGCAGAGAAGGTCCTCGACAGTTGCTTTGGAATTTCCACCGCTCCAGTCAATGTCGCTGAAGAAACTCGAGACTGTATCTGAGAGGGATAGTTTTCCGCTTTCCAGGAGCTGGAGCACTGCGGGTGTCGTGGCCACGACTTTTGTCAGCGACGCCAGGTCGAAGATAGAATCTTCCCTCATTTCCCTTTCTTCTGGAACGATTGAAGATTTACCGAAGACACCTTTGTATTCAACCTTACCATGCTTGGAAACGAGCGCAACAGCTCCGGGAAACGAGCCGTCGGAAGTGCTCTGGCTCAAAAGTCCATCCAGCTGAGTCTTTAATGAAGATACCAATTTGCACGCCCATTGCGTTATCCGCAACACATATTAAATCACTACCAAGACACGGCAGTGAATACAGTCTCGGACAGCGAATTGTAAAAGAAATATGGAAATACAACCCGGTTATGCAATCAATCATGTTGCTTGCTGTTGATGGCGGGGCCACAAAGACGCTCGCAGTCATATTTGACGGTGAAATAACGGGTGTAGGCGTCGCTGGTTCAGGAAATTACAACAATGTTGGCGTTGAAACGGCGAGAGCGAATGCCGAAAAGGCAGTTACGGGCGCCATGAAAATGGCAGGGTGCGGGTGGGAGAGTATAGAGAAGGGAGCCTATGGTTTCGCCGGCGTCGAGAATTCGGCCGCCACCACCATGTCCGTGGAGCAGTTTCTGAGGAGTGTCCACAGGAATGGTCAATTTTCACTCTTCAACGACGGTGTTGCGGCCTACTATCTTTCGACAAAAGGGAGGCCGGGCGTCGTAGCCGCGGCCGGAACAGGCTCCGTGATACAGGCACGCGGTGACGGGAAAGCCGTAAGAGAGGGAGGGTGGGGATGGCTTGCCGGAGACGAAGGAAGCGCTTACTACATAGCCAGAAGAGGTCTGCAAGCAGCAACGAAGGCATTTGACGGCCGGGGGGAGGAAACTTCACTAGTGGACGCATTTGCCAGATCTGCAGGCATGGATTTCAATGCAGCCATAGGTCAGATATACAGAAATGTCTCCGTCACAGGTATAGCGGCCCTCGCTCCCGTCGTCACGTCCTGCGCTTCGAAAGGAGATGCTACAGCCCTTGGCATATGCCGCGAGGCCGCCAAGGAACTTGCTCTGGCCGTGAAAACAGCGAAGAGAAGAATGGAATTCAATGAATCATTCGTCATTGGGGGGCTTGGTGGCGTTTTCCGTGCCGGAAAAGTGATCACGGATACGTTCTTCGCCGAACTTGTAAACGAGGGAGGCAAATTTGCACGGATCTATTACGGATATCAGGTCGTGCTCGGTTCCGTGCTGCTGCATCTGAAGAACACCGGAGTGGAAACAGATGAAGGCTTCACGGAGAAACTTGTCGGGCAACTGGACAGGGGAATCGCAAAACTCAATGGCGCCGTGAGAAAGGAATTCCTCTTCATGGACTGACAGCAGTAACGGTCACAGTATGGATTTCGCAGCCTGCCTGTCGAGCAGGACGGTCGCATTGCGGTGGAGCTTCAGTGCCGTCGACGGAACATCTTCTGTCATTCTACCACCTGTGAACGTTTCACTGATTGCAGAACTTTTCTCTTCCCCGTAGGCAAGCAGCGTTATTCTTCTTGCATCCAGTATCGTCTTAACTCCCATGGTAATCGCACGGCGCGGCATATTCTTCTCGTTTCCAAATACGGCCGCGTTGGCAACCATTGTGGATGCGGACAGTTCTGTCACATGCGTCCTGCTGTCGAACGATGTTCCCGGCTCGTTGAAACCTATGTGGCCGTTCCTGCCCAGTCCGAGAAACTGCATATCGATACCGCCGGCGCGGGCAATGAGTCGTTCGTAATTTTCCGCCTCGGCTTCCGGATCCGCAGGATTGCTGTCCGGGATGTGCACGTTCTCGCGCCTGATGTCTATTTTTGAAAAGAAATTCCTGTCCATGTAGGTGTGGTAGGAACCTTCGCTGTCCTGCGGTATGCCTAGATATTCGTCCAGGTTGAAAACGACAGTCTGCTCGAAGCTGATGCCTGCCCTCCTGTAATTGGCTGCAACAAAATCATAGAACGGTATGAACGTGTTGCCAGTAGCAAGGCCTATGACTGCCTCCGGGTCTGTTCTCAGTACATCGAAGAGGCGGCTTGCCGCCCTCGCGATCAATTCCGGCACGGTATCGAACACTTCGACCTTCACGCCGTCCAGTTCAAGCCTGCGCATGCGGCGAGTGACATCTTCCACGCGTATAAATACGGTGGCTTCCTGATGAACAGATGTTGCTGTCATCGTTTTCTCTGGCAGCTACTGTTTCCCTGACCGGACTCGCATGCAACTGCTTTCAGGGGGAGGTCCAGTGTCCACGGGCGTGAACTCCGGTATGCTCTGCCCTGCTGCCATGAAGAAATTCTGCTCTCGCAGCGAATTTATCGCTCGCTCTCATCTTCACAACATCATCTTCTCACAACAAAATGGGATGTCCTCCTTCCTGCAATGATAACTCGCCAACAGGCGGAGGAGAAGCTGCCGGCTCTTTCACTTTCGTTTCCTGTGTATGACAAATATGACCGCAACGCAAGCAACAACGGCTACGGACGAAACCAGAAGGAGTAATGGAGATGAATCATTTCCACCGGCATGTGGAGGAACGAAAATGGAGTAACTGCTCGTCGCGTTACCGTAACTGCCGGCAGAAACAACAGTGATATTGTTTTCCCCCGTAGCCGGATGAAATACAAAGCTCTGATCTGAAGAAACACGATGGCCGTTGACATACCAGTTGTATGTGTAGTTGCCGTATCCGACACCATCCGGAAATGAAGCGATAAGGGTTACAGCACTGCCGCGCGAAACACGGGCAGAAGTGGCGTTAAGCGGATCACCGCCGACAAGAGCGGTGATGTTCACAGATCTGGTGCCTGAGAAGGTAGGCATGTGTATGTAGAGCGCTGAAACATTTTTGCCGTTGAGTGTAAGGAGGCTGTAAAAACTTATGTTAAAGTCTACGCCAGGCGCATAGATCCACTCACCTGCCGGATCAGTCTGAATCACCTTTCCGTTCCCTGTGTAGAGCATTGCATGACCGTTTCCTGCGCCGCCGTCGACGATCACATCGCCAGGGGAGAGTACATACGATGGAAGTACTGATTCATTGAGAACATAATATACAGAAGCGTGTGGTGAACCCGCATATGACGCTGGTATGGGCTGGTACCCAATCGTTGTTTCAGTGGTACGGTTTGCGGGAAATACCGGAAGATCGTAACCAGCGAGATAATCGGCAAGCCTGTAAACACCCACTATGCCATAACTGCCAACAAATGCGCCATTGTCGAAGCCAGTTAGATTATCGCCAGGTGGATTACTTGCCAGAACACTTAGCCCGCCGGCAATTAATGCCTCCGATACGAAATGTGCACAATCCTCGGAACCGAAGTGATCGAGGTTTTTTTGAAGTATGCTTTCATTTATGCCCGCCGGATAGTATGCCGTGTGATAGTATTTCGAGTGTATCAGTTGCGCATATTGAATGGCCAGAAGTGGATTGTAATCGAGCGTTGCAGTTGATGACGGCCGAGCTTTCAGGGAAGTTGAGCCAGTATAGACAGCGCTGCTACTCGAAAAACCCGGGGCAGCGATCTGATTTTGAAGCGGCAGAGAGGGGAATACGGAGAGTGAAATGAGCATTACGGCAAGCGAGGCAAACGCGGCACACTTTACAGCGAAATTTTTTTCAATCATAGGCACACACATGTTCCTGCGCTTAGGATTGTAGAGATGAATGCCATATAAAACACATGTTCATGGCAGCCTTTCCCGATCGGCCTAATCTGAAACCGGGGAGTCATTTCCATCTGACGAATTACGCACAATTAGTATGTGAATCGAACTAGAGTTGCAAATCTCCAACAGTGAACATAATCGATACGGGCACAAACCTTCCATTCGAAGCCGACGTTCGGAGCGAATCTGCCCGAAAAACTTCTCGTCGAATGGCTCAAGGTATTCACTTTGATGTGCTGTTTCAGAGCACAGTCCTGTTACAATTATTAGCGTAGCTTTTAATATTGGCACGGCTTTGCGGGTTTACAAATCAAAGGGCATAGTATAATGAGGGATTATAGTTGGAACATAGATCAATAAGTAAAATCAGTAAATTCGTGGCGTGCCTAGTTATCGGTTTGTTTGTTGTGGCAGGGCTCATAGCGTCGATTCCCGTAGCCCGCGCACAATCATCCGGTGCTACATACTACTGGGGAACAGCGACATCCGCACCCCTGTCGGATCTCAATCCGCTGACAGCCTCCGGACTTCCGGGGGACGTTGCCAGCCTGATGTACCAGGACAGTCTGATGCTTGAACTGTCCACAGGACAGCAGATTCCATGGCTTGCTACAAACTATTCGATGACGAATGGAGGGAAGACTCTCACATTCAACCTGAATCAGAACGCGGAATGGGTCAACGGAAGCAGCGTTGTTGGACACATCACAGCACAGGATGTTGTCTATACCTTCCATGCACTGATGGCCAACAGTTCCCTTGACACTTACGGCATAGACGCGTACCTGACAAACGTCACCGCACTGAGCACTTACACCGTGCAGTTCAGCTTCAATACAGCATTCGTGATGGAGCTCAGGTACATCGGCATACAGCCAATTGTTCCGTATGCCTGGCACACCCTTGTCAGCAACATCTCAAGTCTTGGCAATTACGACAACCTGAATATCGGCCACCAGATCTCTGCCGGCGTTTATACGCTTACCAAAGCCACAGCTTCTTCGATCACCTTCGTTGCCAACACACACTTCTGGAAGGGCACAGCCCACATACCCAACCTGGTAATCGTTCCGTACAAATCATCTTCATCGATGACACTGTCCTTCAAGGCCGGTGACCTAACATCTGAGATTCCGGCCGTCAGCGACTACTTCGCGCTCAACGCGACACCACACATCAAAAATGTCATACAGAAGGGTCCAAATGCATACTATCTTTGGTCGAACGATGCAAAGGCGCCCTTCAACAACACATACTTCAGAATTGGCATTGCTTATGCACTCAACAAATCGCAGATAATGAACAAGGCTGAAGACGGTCTTGGTGGCAGGGGTTCGTTCGGTGGCGAGTCCTGGGTAAATCAGAGCTGGTGGGCGGCTGGTCTGCCGTATTACAACTACAGTGTCTACAACGCAAAGCAGATGTTCATTAAAGCGGGCCTGCACCTCCAGAACGGATTCTGGGCTTACTCCAACAACACAACAGTCAAGCTGAATATTGTTGATCCGCCCGTTTCAGACTGGATGGCTGCTGCTACATTCATAGAGAATGACCTGTATGCCGTCGGATTCCAGGTCACTGAATCGATAGTGCCGTTCTCAACATGGGGCACAGACATGTTCCAGTCGAACGGCTCTGCACAGAGCACTTCAATCAGCTACTATGGTGAGACATCTCCATTCTCAGATCCGTACTTCATCCTCTGGAATGTGTACTCCCCGAACTCCTTCTGGGATGCATACACACTGCACTGGAGCAACTCGACTGTCAACTCGCTGCTCAACCAGTCTGCTGTATCGACCAATGTAGCACAGGAACTGACCTACCTGAAACAGGCGCAGACGATAATTGCCAGCCAGGTTCCTGGAGTCCTGATTGGAGACATTGGCAGCTACTACGCCTACAACAGTCAGAAGGTCACTGGAATTAACCCGACGCACGGGCTACTGAACCCGCTCAACCTGCTTTCTATGAAGGCAGTAACAAGTGCACCAACGACACCGGTATCGTCCACCATATACTACGTAGCCGGCGCGATTATAGTGGTAGTCATCATCGCGGGTGTGGCACTTGTCTACAGTAGGTCCAGAAAGCGGAAGAAGGACGAGTGAAGTTCCCGCTTCACTCGGGCCTGAAAAAACCGCAGCAGCAAGAGACGAACCCAAAACCCTTTCAATTTTTCTCTTTTCGCCGAAGGTGATGAATTGATTACCTTGAGGTATCTGGCCAGAAGGATTGCCTATATGGTCGTCACCATTTTCATAGCGCTGACGCTGAATTTCCTGCTGCCCAGGCTCATTCCTGGCAATATAGCTCTGACCATTCTTTTCGATAAATACGGATCGCATCTCAAGCCTCAGGATCTGAAACTAATCGAAAGTCAGCTGGATCTGCATGGTTCATTGCTGCAGCAGTATCAGATTTATCTGGTTCAGGTAGCCCATCTCAATTTCGGCTATTCATTCTATAATTACCCTGAATCAGTGAGCAGCATAATTGCTCAGAGTCTGCCTTGGACTATCTTTCTGCTTGGGAGCGCTACGGTGATATCGGTGCTGATAGGCGTCTTCTACGGCTCTTACATCGGCTGGAAGAGCGGCACCCGCCAGGAGTCGTTTCTTTCGACTTTTGCGATCACGCTTTCATCCCTGCCATATTTCTGGCTTGCCCTGCTTCTACAGCTTTTCCTTGCAGTAGTTATTACCGTAGACGGCGTCCACCTGTTTCCAGTTGCACTCGCGTACTCGACCAGCGTCACTCCTGGAGCCAACCTGCCTTTCATCTTGAGCGTTCTGCATCACCTTGCACTGCCGCTGATGACACTGGTGATCACCACATACCCAGGCTATGCATTGCTGATGCGGAATACAATTGTGAATGTTCTTGGAGAGGACTATATGCTGATGGCGATGGCAAAGGGTCTGAGGGTTGAAAGAATACGGAAGAGGTATGTGACGAGAAATGCTATCCTCCCCGTATCCACTTCAGTTGCGCTCTCCATCGGTTACATTGTCGGCGGTGCCTTCATTGTCGAGGAAATTTTCTCATACCCCGGCATTGGTTATCAGCTCTACCAGGCTGTGACGAATTTCGACTTCCCGCTAATACAGGGAATATTCCTGATAATCACGCTATCAGTCATATTTGCCAATTTTGCCGTCGATCTAATATATGCATTCCTTGACCCGAGGGTGACGCTGAAATGAGCGCAAATGGACAGCGGCGGTTTTTCTCAAGCGCTACCAGGCGCAGCGCTGAAGCGGCGCTTGGAAGGGCATGGGATAGCTTCCATGAATTGATAAAGGACTGGAGAGCAAAAGCGGGATTGACCATGCTGCTGATCATAATAGGGATAGGCATCATAGGCCCATTCGTCGCTCCATACAGCCCGTTCAATACGAGCTTCACCGCCTGGCAGCCTCCTTCCAGCGCCCATCCTTTTGGTACTGACTACATCGGCGAGGACGTATTGAGCTGGTTCCTTGTTGGGACTGCTACCTCTCTGTACGTGGGGTTCATAATTGCTGTCTCTGCTGCAGCACTCGGTACCCTGGTAGGTGTAGTGGCCGGCTATTTCGGGAGCATAGTGGATGATGCACTAATGAGGTTCGTTGACGTGCTGCTCATCATACCTGGTTTCCCGCTGCTCGTCATACTCTCAGCATATTTCCCGCCTACGGTCACTTCGACAATAATCATCCTGTCGATCCTCAGCTGGCCATTCCTTTCAAGAGTCATAAGATCTCAGACACTGACGCTCAAGCAGAGGCCATACATCATGGCGTCAAAGCTGTCAGGGCTAGGCAGCATGCGCATCATATGGAGAGACATAATACCCAATCTCCTCCCACTGATATTCATCAATGTCATCTTCCTGGTCGTCGGTGCGGTGGTGGCGCAGGCGGGCCTTGCATTCTTCGGCCTCGGGGATCTGAAATCTGTCAACTGGGGAACAATGCTTTACTGGTTCGAGGCTCAGGATGGAATAGTGTACGATGCCTGGTGGTGGCTGCTGCCTCCGGGCTTCGGCATTCTTGTCCTTGCCGTAGGAGCAAATTTCCTTTCTAATGCAGTTTCCGCAATGACAAATAAAACGAGGAGGTGAAGAAAGATGGCTAGAGAGCTGTTGATGGAACTTCAGGATATGCAGATAAACTATCGTACCAGGGCTGGCAGGATCAATGCAGTGAGGTCAGTTTCCATGGATATCCGGAAGGGGGAGATTATCGGTCTTGTGGGTGAAAGCGGTTGCGGCAAATCCACGCTAGCGATGACTTTCCTCAAGCTGATAATGCCTCCTGGCGAGATTGTGGGCGGGAAGCTGCTCTACTATGGATACGACAACGGGGAAGGACCCGTCTCAGTAATGGAACTTCAGGGCGGGAAGCTGCGCCGGTACAGATGGAAGGAAGTTTCCATGATATTCCAGGGTTCGATGAACTCTCTTAACCCTGTGATGAGAGTGGAAGATCAGATTATTGACGTGATGATAGACCATGATTTCCCTGAAGAGGAAGCCCGTACGAACGTCGACAAGTACCTGTCAATGGCCGGCATGGATCCAAGCACAAAACGTTCATATCCGCACCAGCTCAGCGGCGGGATGAAGCAGCGTGTTGCAATTGCCATAGCCCTGACATGCTCTCCGAAGCTAATCATAGCGGATGAACCCACTACTGCCCTGGATGTTGTTGTCCAGAAGCAGATAATGGATCAGCTTAAGGGACTGCGCGACAGGCTGGGTGTCTCTATCGTGTTCATAACGCATGACATTGCAGTTATTGGCAGCCTTGCCGACCTGATATACGTGATGTATGCCGGCAAGATAGTTGAGTCCGGACCGGTATCTGAGGTATGCAACCGCCCCAGGCACCCTTATACAGCCGCGCTGATGAGTGCTTCGCCTACGCTGAAGGGGGAGAAGAAGAGGCTAAACGGCATACCAGGTTCGCCCCCGGATCTAAAGCAGACAATAGTTGGTTGCTCATTCGCACCCAGGTGCCCCTTTGCATTTGAAAGATGCCACATTGAAGAACCGCAGCTGAAGATGCTTGAGCCGGGACACAAGGCGGCCTGTTTTAAGCTTGAGGACGTGAAGTGACAGATGGAAGACGAAATTATTGCACTGAGGAAAGTCACCAAGGATTTCAGGGGCGGTTCCGGCCTGACTCGCAGCAAGCAGTCACTCACCAGAGCCATGGACAAGGTTACTATCGGTGTTAAACGCGGTGAGTTTCTCGGCCTGGTCGGCGAGAGCGGCAGCGGAAAAACAACAGTGGGCCTTGCTATGCTCAAGCTGCTCGATGTGGATAGCGGCAGCATAATGTACGAAGGCAGGGACATAAACAGGATGTCCAGACGCGAGACTCGTGATTTCAGGATGAAGACTCAGATGATTTTCCAGGACCCGTATGAATCACTGAACCCGAGTCTTTCTATTTTCAAAACAGTCTCGACATCCCTCGATGTCTTCCGAAAAGAGATTGACGAAGACGAGAAACTCAGGATCGTATCAACAATGCTGAGCATACTTGGACTCGATCCCGCTGAAGACTTCCTCTTCAAGCTGCCAAGACAGCTTAGCGGTGGTCAGAGGCAGAGGATTGCCATCGCCAGGGCAATGATACTGGACCCGGAATTCATAGTTGCTGATGAGGCTGTGTCCATGCTGGATGTCTCCATCAGGGCCGACATATTGAACCGTCTGATCGACTTGAAGAACAGAAGAGACTTTTCAATGCTCTTCATAACACATGACATAGCAGTTGCGAGGTATGTATCAGACAGGATCGCCGTAATGCATCTGGGACAGCTCGTCGAAAGTGGCGAGGGGGACAGCATTATAAACTCACCACTGCACCCGTACACCCAGATTCTGATAAACGCGGTTCCATCTTCAGAGGATGGAAACGCGGCAAAACTGATACCATTCACACAGGGGGACTGGGAGAAGGTAAACAGAGGTTATCCCGGATGCAGCTTTGTCGACAGATGCCCGTTCGTCATGGACAAGTGCAGGCGTGTCAGGCCCGAGCTTGTGGAAAAGTCGCCAGGTCACTTTGTCGCCTGTTTCCTGTACGAATAAGAAAATACCGGCGCAAGGAAGCGACAGGAGTACAACTCTCTCTCTCCATTGCCTCTGTCAATCCGGCATGCTGTGCTCGAGCGGTAGCTTGCAGCAGAAAAGCACCGATACAGGCAAAGCGTCAACGGCTTCTG
>JAHEAA010000019.1 GCA_019721035.1 Candidatus Sysuiplasma acidicola | reverse complement strand
GAGATCCTTCTCAGCGAGCAGCTTCTTCAGTCTTGAGTTCTCCTTCATCAGTTTCCTGAGGCCCGGTTCCATCCTTCTGTAGTGTGACTTGAGACCGTCGACTCCGAATGCGTCGTAGGATGCCTTCCAACGATAGTACATGGCAGGGTCGATGGAGTATTTCCTGCACGTTTCGACGACAGATCCCTTCTCCTGCACTTCCTTGATGACAGCGAGTTTCTCCTCAGGCTGCCATCTCCTTCTTGTTCTCGCCGTCACAATGCTCCCTCCAAACCACCCTCATTCTGACTTGTTTTCTCCGGATCCTTATAAGCCAATAATGTCGCAGTATTTAGGGGAGCAGACCATTCTGGATTGATAGAACTTGTGTCACGAATGAACATAGTCCTCGCAATTTTCCCACAATTGGCAATTGAGAAATTGCCATTCATTACGAACAAATTGTCCCAAATAGACAAATATTTGCTACTTTACGACAACGGCGTGATTCAAAATACAATGGCCCATTACAGGATTCGTGGCACTATCCATCTGAAGGTACATGATACTCAATTTAGGTGTGATTAACTATTTTTATAAAGCTTCTAAGATACTGTTGACGGAGTTACGATTTAATACTTGTTTGAAATATTCCACGCCGTTGGAATCATGTCTAGCGCAGTGACAAAACAAGCCGACCACAATATATTAGGATATGCATTAGACTTCCTTATTCCGTTCGTTTTGAGCACCACAATTTCGGCATGGAGGAATATCGCGTTAAAGGCCACCGGACACACGTTTAGAACAATTTACCAGAATTTGATGACCATCACAACGATTGCCAACGTGGAGTTTCTGCTGGGAACAGTCATTGTATTTGTACTGGCATATGTTGTAGGCAGGTTCATTTTAGGCAACCAACAGTTTCCCGTTCTTTTGGTACTTACGGCATTAGCAGCATATTTAGGCTCTTTCCTTGGGTTCGTCCTGATTTCAGGTTTCAGATACATCGATTTTCCCGGTCTCACAATGTCCCAGAACCTAGACCTCATACTCGCGACCAGTATACCTTTTGCCTGCGCAATAACTGCGGGCTACATCGGAGGTTATATGACTGGTTTCTCCCAGAGCCTCAGGGAAAAGCGTTAACTGAAAGGAAACAAGTCAAAGCACTGGACTCAGTAGAAGCAAGTGAGAAAGTCAATTTCGTGACAGACGATGATGAGACAGAATCATCACATGTTGGCAGGCATGAAACTGTCTTGTTCTGAAAATCAAAAATGGAAAAGCAAACCGCGGCGATTCCTGTCTGTATGTGCATGCCCAGAATTTGCCAGCTGCTAAACTTCCGTGTTCACAGCACCGTTCAGAAATATTCAATTCATCGCTGACGGTTTGGGGATTGGTGTTTAGAGATCCGCAAGTGAACCTGTATGTCGATGACGTGGAGACATCTGTCGCGTTTTACAGGGACCTTTTCGGTTTCAGCGAGACTTTCAGCACTCCCCGACATGAAAGTCTGTTCGAGTTCAACTCAGGCTCGGCGGACCTGTGCTCCGCTTTGCTTCAATGGAATCCCTGCGCTCACGTTCTGGAGAGGTGGGAGAGATTTTATCGATTATGACATTTGCAAAGCGAAGATGTATGTTGCCTGCCAGGTCAATGTGCCCTATCCCTGCAGCCTTGCACAAATCTCATGTTGATTCCGTTACATATGAGGATGCAAAGACGGGATAAGCGTTGACAATGCGAGTAACAGCTTCGTGCATTTGGAAAATCACTCTCTGCGCATTTCTGGGTTAGCCAATGGATTTTATTTCGATCACCGGGGTGCGCTTTGTCCTCCCAACCGAAACATCGGCTATCATGTCAGCAGCAAACCTGTTCATTGACCCTTGAACGGCAATCTTGTCTATTCTTAGGCCACCTAACAACTCAGCGAGTTTGTCTTTCAATGACTGCTCAATCTGAAATTCATTAGTTGGGAGATATTTACTCAATTCCAAGGATTTACCAATTGGTAAATTGGCAAACCCTGCATATGAACATAATCGGCCGAGGTTCCGAGGTTCTGTTTAGTACGTGCTGTGCACTGCATCACAACCTGAATACCCCTATCACGCCATTTAAAACGTCATGTTCTAATTCTTTACTTAAAGTAAAGCAAAGTATTTGAGCTTCAAACACATCGCCACATTCATGTCAAAAGCGGTGACGATCAGTTCGAAGGGCCAAGTGACGCTCCCGAAGGAACTGCGCGAGAAATATCATCTGAACGAAGGAGAAACAGCCATACTGCTTGACTCCGGTGAGGGCATATTGATAAAACACGGCCGTACCAGCCTGAGAGGACTCCTGAAGGGAAAGATTGATTCGGATGAGTTTGAGGAACAGCTTCGCAAACTCAGAAAGGAATGGATCCTGTGACTGATTTCGTAGCCGACACAGTTGGTTTGGTTCGCTATCTTGAGGATAGCCTACCTCCTGCCGCCAATAGGGCATTCAAAGAAGCAGAGCGTGGGAGGGCTATGATATTCCTACCTGAAATAGCCCTTGGCGAGTTTCTATACATTGCGCTTCGCGGGCGGGTTCGAATATCCGATCCAGGGAGTCTCGTCGGAGAAGTGCTGGATCAATTGAGAAGTGCGGCTTACATAACTCTGTCCCCACTTTCGTTAGAGGCGTGGAAAACGTTCTTGGGCCTGAATATTTCAGAATTGCATGACAGAATGATTGCAGCAGAAGCCATGAGTCGCGGATTGCCATTAATATCTAACGATCCGTCTTTCGCCACAGTCAAACAGCTCAAGACTATATGGAGGTAGTCGCAAGTCGCTTAATTTTTGTTTCCAGCTGTCATTGAAACATGCGCTGAAGCTGCAACAAACTGTGCGACATTACATTGGAAAGTGAGCTTTCATGCCTGTTTTGCGGCCTGACATCAAACCGCCTTACTCAGGCTGGTTAGACTGACTACCCGGTCAACAGAAGGGGTAAGCAGGCTCAAAATCCAAGCGCTGAAATCGTGTAGAATCTAATTATCTCATTCACGACACGTGTTCGAATTTCTCGCACTTCCTCCTTTGCACCGAAATATACTGACTTCTTCTCCCTCAACCGGAACGATTCTCCCCAGAAGTTCACATTGACAGAGAGGTGCAACACTCTGTCCAGCGATGTCGAAACCTGGTGTTCCCGGGAAGACGACGTTTTCTGCATTGTGCACTAAGCGCACAGTCAACAGCTCGTCTGTGAGCCACATGTCTATCGCCCGCCAGTTTTAAGCCGAAGTCGTGTTTGCGCAATGGCCCACTGTCTTCTTTCGCAATTACAAATCAATATCTCGTGATGTTCTGACAGGGTAGTGTTGCGGCACGAAGTTTCTCGTTGCCGATGGGCGCCTGCCGAATGTGTCTGTAGCAACACCGTGTTACTCTGTTTCATCAATATTCACGGGGGACGGGTTACCCGTGCAGATGGTGAAAGAGTACTTTGACGGTCCGTTATGCTGCGGGGAATGAGCGCAGAAATCTTCATTGAGCGCATGCGTGCCCTGCCTTGTGTTTGTGAACTCAATTATTGAGTCTCATAGAGTCTCATCGCATTAAGGCCTGATCAACTGTATGGCTGTCACGTCATTGCGTATATAGTTTATATATTCAACAGATATTCTATATTTTTAATACATCTATTTATATAGTCAATATAGTGTGGTATCGCCATCGCGTCAATAATTGTCGTGATTGTAAGTGAGTAATATGAATAAGAAAAATAAGAAGGTGAAAATCTCAATAGTTCTCTTCATGACTATTGCTTTTCTCATATCAGCGAGTATGGTGATTCCCAGCAACAGCCCTGCCCAGACACATTTGTCTCAATTTGGAAACACTTCCGCAACTAATGCGGTAAGCCCCAAGTATACTGTTTCTTTCATTGAAACCGGCCTTGTAGGCGGAACATCCTGGTCTGTAACGCTTAACGGTTCGTCAAACTCGTCAACAACGAGTCATGTTAACTTTTACATGGCAATCGGAAGTTACGCTTATACCATCACTGGCATCGCAGGTTACTCCAATTCTCCGAGTTCAGGAACTGTAACCGTAAATGGCACGTCGCAGAATGTAACAGTTATGTTCTCGACGTCTTCCACGTCAATAGCATCCGTCGACCTTGGAACAGCTGGCAATTTCGCCATTCTGGGCAAGACAGGAATATCAACAACTGGAACCACAAAGATCGTCGGAAATCTGGGTGTTAGTCCGGCCGCTGCCACATATATTACCGGATTCGGCTTAATCATGAGCTCAACCGGTCAGTTTTCCACGTCATCTGTTGTCACCGGTAAAGCGTATGCATCCAACTACGCATCTCCAACCCCGTCAATGTTAACCACATCAGTCGATAACATGATGACCGCTTACACCAATGCAGCAGGAAGAACCAATCCCAACTACGTGAACCTCGGTGCAGGAAACATCGGTGGAATGACACTCGGACCTGGTCTCTACAAATGGTCTACAGGGCTTTTAATACCAACGAGTGCAACTCTCGCCGGCAATTCAAGTGCCGTCTGGATTTTCCAGATATCTGGAAAATTAACCGTTGCTAACGGCGCACACATAATACTGAGTGGTGGAGCACGGGCCAAGAACATCTTCTGGCAGGTAGCCGGAGGAGCCACAATAGGGACAACCGTTTCTATTTATGGCATTATTCTGTCTCAGACTGCAATAACAATTAACACCGGCTCAACACTAAACGGCAGAGCACTGGCACAGTCAGATGTTACACTTAATGCAGACAATGTAACATCGCCCACAGGGGTGTCCAATATTGCGACTACAACTTTTACGGTTACAATAACGGAGTCCGGACTGCCTTCAGGTTCGACATGGTTCGTGAACATAACGGGTATGGCATCATCCGGTCCAATAACAGCGACCTCCTACTCAACCATCCTCGGGAATGGAACATATGCGTATGTTGCAGGAACAACCGACACTGCATTCAAAGCACCAAGTGGAACATTCACAGCTAACGGCTCTTCCTTAACTCACGCTGTATCGTTCTCCAGGAGCAGCACGACTACAACGACCTCACCCACTTCGTCATCCAGCAGTTTGGACCTTTACCTGATCGCGGGTGCAATAATTGCAATTGCAGCCATAGGGGCATCTATCGGAATATTGAGGCACAAGAAGCTATAGATTCCATTTTTGCGTTTGCAAATGGAATTTTACTAAATCAATGCCTGAAACCTTTTTCATGGGTTCATGATCAATAGTCATGAACCTCTACCAGACGCTGTAAACAGAATCGTAAGTTGCGGCGATTAACATCGCCTGTAAGCATGCAGTGAGACAACGACCTGGCAACTGCTCTGACGCCCCACCGATTCAATGAGATGTTTTCCATTTTCTGATTACTTCCACACTCGTTGACTTCCAAAACGGCTGGTCGAGGAACTGCCGCTGCTGATGACCAGTATCTTAAGGACAGCGTTGCTGCAAGGGACTTACTGCTCTACGCACTTGGCATTCGTCGCCGGAACTTGAAAGTCGAAGTCGTATCTGTAGACTGGCTTACTGTATACTTTCGCAATCACAAATCAATATCTCGTGATGTTCTGACAGTGATACCCAGGTTGCTGATTTCACGTGCCCGTGATTCAAACTCCTGATCGAGGGAGACAAAGACCTCAGCTCCTATTTCGAGACATGCCGCCAAATGCAATACGTCGAGTGTTTTCATCTTCAAGCAGAAGGATATCTCTAATGCCCGTGTGAAAACCCGGTTAAAGTTCGCAATCTTACTTTCAATGCCAATCTCATCCACATGTCGCAGGTAGGCTTCTATTTCCTCTTCTGTCAGCTTTGTGGTTCTCGAAAATACCGATTTCATCTCAAGAAGCGTAATCGCGGAAACCACCATGTCCCTAGACTGTTCGATTAGCCGCATTCCTGATGGATGGTTTGCGTCATTCGGGTTGATGCGTGAGAGGACAACACTTGTGTCTATGTAATCCATCACTCCCTCTCCTTCAATGCCATCTTTGAAAGATCCTTTGGGAGTCGGGGAAATCCCTTCTTGTGCCAGGAACTCAATATCTTTTCAGCCGCTTCCTTTCTTTCCACGATGCCCGTGGCTCCTTTCATTCCATTGAGCATGATGAATCTAATCGCATCTGCTTTTGAATTGGCCAGTTTATACTTGATTATGCGATCTATCAAGGAAGATGTTGCCGCATCGATCCGTATCCCTATTACTGATGTTTTCATTTGTTATCACATGATAACATATGATAACCCATCAATAAAGAATACGGTAGTTAGCGCCATCGAGTTAAGTCGACAGTGAGTGTCAATAGGTTCGAAAGCTCATTCCAGCACTCTGGCCAGAGGCAATGGCTACTTCAATGCCACTGGAGGAGGCGTCTAATCTCCTGACTTAACGCACCGTTTCATAATGAAGCAGCAACTCACCGTACGGCAGAGTTTTGACTGATAGCAGCTTCAGGGTCTGCTGATTCAGCATGGCCCCCCAGTAGGATTTCCCACGCCCGAGGAGCACTGGCCAAATCGCGATCAGGTAGTCGTCGGCCAAACCGCGCTGAATGAACTCCTGGACGAGTGAAGGACCGCCATCGACGATGATGTCGCGACCTGGTGCCGACCTGAGACGTGAAACTATCTCCTCCAGATTGCCGCTCATGATCGTTGAATTCTGCCACTCAGATTTCTTCATGTGATGTGACAGAACAATCTTGTTGCATCTATCGAGCCACCGTGAAAACTCGAACAAGAACTTTGGATCGGAGGGCTTGCGGGCAGCTTCAGAGTGAAAATTTAAGTGATCCTCGAAAGACCGTCGGCCGAAGACGACTGTGTCTACCGATTCGTATCGGCGTATCCACATGTCAAGGAATACTTCGCCCGGTTCTGCCGAAGGAGTGTCCGACCCGGGATATGGTGGAAACTCAGCGTACCCGTCCAAAGTCATGTAGAGGTTGACAGTAATCTTTCGGCTCATTGCTTTCTCCCACCTACGCTCTACGCGTTTACCGGGGATGGATAGGCCGAACATTCGTATAATCTTACGCGTGCGCTCCAGGGCTGACCTGTTACATGCCTGTCCGCCACAGATTTCGAGACAAAGTATTTGCACAATATCTGCACTACAATTTCACAGATGAGCACCACGAGCGTTACACAGACATTGGACGTGTCCGGCGGGAAATTAGCCTACGAGGTCATGGGGAGCGGTTCACCGATTGTGCTCCTTCATGAAGGCATAACGGACCGACGCATGTGGAACCGTGAATTCCCCCTTCTGGCGCGCAACCATAGAGTCGTGCGCTACGATTTGCGCGGGTACGGTGGTTCTGAACCGGCGTCCTCGGATTTCTCCCCTGTCGAAGATGCTGTGGCACTGATCGACCGTTTGCACATGGAGCGGCCGCTGTTCGTAGGTCCCAGCATTGGCGGGAAAATCGCGCTCGACCTTACACTCGCGCATCCCGACAGGGTGGGTGGACTCTTGCTCATCGCGCCGGGCTATTCCGGAATGGACTACGATCATGTACCGGGCGGGAAGTCCACGTTTGAACGGGACGAGCGGTTATCCAAGGCAGCCGCGGATGCATGGGCAGCCGGAAATCTAGAGGAGGCTACAGAACACCTGCGGCAGCTCTGGGCTTCGGCACTCAAGGAAAGCACGCTCGACCTTTTCCGAGTAATGGTCCGAGACAATGCGAAAGAAGTTTTTGAGGAGCGTTCCGGCCAGCACGAACGGCGTGAGGGTGGACCTGCCGCCGCCCGGCTGAATGAAATCCGCGTCCCAACCCGGATTCTGGTGGGGGACCGCGACAATCCCGTGATGCCTCATTGCGCGCATTTTCTTGCCAGGGGTGTCACCGGCGCCAGCGTGCAGCTCGTTCCCGGCGCGGACCACCTCCTGAACCTTTCAGCCCCGGATACGTTCGATGCGGCGCTCTCCAGTTTCATTTCAGTCATCGGAGATCGGAGAATATAAGATTCTCGAGTGAGCATGTAGCCGCGTAGCCCACTTACGCAGGGCCCTGCCAATATTCAACCCCGCCCTGGAAGGATTATTGAGCATGTCCGCCATTACCACATGACAGGTAACCAAAAAATGTCATTCACGACGAAACAACTGTCCTCCTCGACTTGGCCTGCCTTTGCTCGCCTCGTAGAAAAGCACAACGGGATCTTCGGTGGATGCTGGTGCATCGCGTTTCATCTCGAGCCGGGGGAGGGGAAGCGTGGCGCGGCGGCGTACCGGGCGATGAAAGAGGCGCGAGTGCGGGAAGGCCGCGCGCACGCCGCGCTCGTCTTTGATGGCCGGAACGCGGTCGGCTGGTGCCAGTTCGGCTCGACAGCGGAACTACCCAATATCAGGAGCAAGAAGACCTATGAGGAAGGACTGCATAAGCTTCCCGACTGGCGCATCACATGCTTCTTTATTGACCGTGAACGAAGGGGCGAGGGCATTGCCACACTCGCCCTCCGCGAGGCGCTTCGATATATCGCTCAGCTCGGCGGCGGAACGGTCGAGGGCTACCCCGAGGACTACACTGGCGAGAAGGTCTCCTCTTCATTCCTGTGCAGCGGTACCCTGGGCATGTTTGAGAAGACGGGGTTTGAGAAGACGCGCAAGATCGCAATGCGGCGGTGGGTCGTGGTAAAGAAGATTCTCCCCGCGCGGACAAAGCGAGAAGCGAGCAGGGCCTGAAGTTTGATTCGTACCCGGCGCTGAGCATATCACGTTAAGGACTTCGAGCCTGGAGGTGCCAACGAACCCGTCGCCACTGAAATTGCAGAAGTCAAAACTGCCGTGCTGAAGCACTCATCCCATGACACAAAGAATGGCGAATACCGGTGTATATTTTGCACACTTGATTTTCAAATCATCAGCATCTTTATTCAGTTGTATGCATGGAAGAACAAAGACAGTGTTCATTCAGCCAAGCCAGTTCCAGAAATTATCGCTCCACAAGTCCAGATCTTCAGGAATGGTTCGCAACGGCACTGCCTTCAGGCCGTTCTTTGCCGCATCGTCAAACGCTGCTTTCAGCTTTGATTCAGAGTACATTGACAAATCAGTCATGTATTCTTCCAGTTTCTTGCGAATGCCCATTTCCACCATCTTTTCCGGATGCCTCACCACCAGCCTGAAGTGATGTGAATCACCGCCTGTAATTCTCAGTACCTGCCACTGCAGTTTATCCTTTTTCTCCGATGCCAGCTTAAATGCAGCAAGATTTCCAAGTGCAAGAGCAACAAATCCTTCATCCGCAAGACCGGGAGACAGGTGAATCCCGATTTCCACTCCTCTGCTTACCATCTTTTCACACGTGGCACTAGCATGTACTCAAATTTAGAGTTATTTAATTCTGAGCAACCTTGAAATTCCGCTAAAATAAAAATGAACTGTAGCTCGCAGAGCATGCGTGAGTTAAGATGCAATCTGACATCGATAAAAGAAGATAAGAGATTTTAGTTGGAAAAGGTTTGTGGCTCAGTCTGTACCAGGCAGGTTGTCACTGGTTTCCTTTGTCCTTCTTCCTGGATGCATCATACTTTACCGCTGCGTAGGCGACAACTGCACCGACAACTAGTCCCAGAATCAGTAGGCCCACGTCAATCAGCATAGAGGAGGCAGCGTCCGTTGTGACAGCTTTGTGTGCCGGTTGTGCAGAGAACGATATGCCAACACTCATGGATTGCTGTACATTCAGAGTACCGGAGCTCTGGGATGATATGCTCCCGTTGGAATATGCCTGGTAGTAGTAGGTTCCCGGCGTAGTTGTGAAGGAGATCGTGGATGAGGTCGATGACTGCGTCTGACCGTTGAATGTGACATGCCACGATGCACCGGAAGACAGGCCGCTTTCGCTGAATGTCACAGTCACCGGCACATTGGGATTCAGCTCCATCGCAACGTTGACGGTCGTAGGAGCGTTAACGAGAACAGAGTTGCTGTATGACTGATAAGAGCTGTTAGCCGGCGTTATCGAATAAGCAATTCCCCCAGCAGGAACAGTCACAGTAACACTGCCTGAGGAAGTTATCACTGACTGATCGTAGTAGACATTGAACGCGTATATTTCAAGATACCACTGAGTACCGGAAGGCAGGTTGCTCACGTCGAAGGTCACTGGATATCCTGTGTAGACATTGAATGAAATGCCCGGGTAGTAGAAAGGTGCAAATTCGAACCCGGAAGGATTGCTCCCTTCCTTATAGTAGCTGCCTGAACTGAAGCTGTAAGCGTACTGAGCCTCAATGAGCGGTAAAGTCAGATTAGTGTTCGTCGACGAGAATGTGCCTACCAGGACTTCTGTTCCGTGAGGTCCTCCATGCAGTAATAACCAGACTGTCACGCTCCACGGCGTGCCGGGCGCAATGTTTACCGGCGTGAACGTGAAATTATTGTATATCGGGGACATGCGCATTGTCACAGATATGTTGCTGAAGAGCGGAACAATGGTGATGTTGTATGAATAGGAGTCGTACTCCGGGAAGTTGTAGTAACTGCCAACCGGCGAAACACCGAGGTACCAAATGCCGGGCACCCACTCTAATGTTGTCACGCTGGTGCTGCTCGTGTTGCTGGTGACGGGGGATAATGTGCGAGTAAGGATAGCTCCCTCCCAGCTGTATCCCTGTGGCAGACCAATTTCCCTGACCGTTATCGTGTAATAGGGCAGATATAGCAGACTTACAACATTTGCACCACTCCCGGACACGTATACGGAACCGGTGTTTGAGAAGAAGTCGAGGTAACCCGGTACGCTCTGTACTGTGTAATTGTAGTATGCGTTTGGAAGCGCGTAGAATATCGTCATATCGGATGTAGTGGTCTGGACATAACCTGAAAGATTGACAGACCAGGACTGGCCGCTTTCGAGTCCTGTCTCGAAGAAAATAAGAGGGACGTATGGTGCATATGATGCCCCGGAATAGGTCACTGGTGCGTGGTCTCCGCCGACAAATATTGCGCCGCCGTCATTGAACGGCAGTGTGCTGACGCCCGGTACATACACATTCCAGAAATTTCCTCCCATTGTTGAGTTGCCAACGATGTTGCCCTCAAGGTTGTATCCGTTGAAGTGGTAAACGAATGTGCTTGCCGCTGCCGGTGTTACATTCCATGTGTCAGTGTAGAGGACAAAGGCTCCAGTGTTCAGTCCTGCGTAAAGATTGGACGGGAACTGGTATACATCGGAAAGGCGGTCGGCAAAATAGTTGTTGAATATCAGGTTTCCCGAGCTGGCAATGCCAAGACCAATGCTACCGGGGTAGAATGAACTGTCAAAGAAGTGGTTGCCGAACAGCACGTTCGTGCCGTTCGTTGTGCCTGGATTATAGATGAGAATGGAGAACTGGGCTGGCAGGAAAGGAGTGCCTACGAAGGTTGAGTTGGCAATAAGGTCGTGCGTTGAGTTCCACATCATTATATTTGCACCGTAGAAGCCCGCTGCAGCGTCGGCGGGTATCGTGCCGGTTATGAGTTTTGCACCATAAACTGAAAGATTGGATGTGTTGTAGAACACGTAGCCGAGATTGTTTACAGAGGGAACGAAGTACAGCAGCCCGAGATATAGAGTCGTCTGTGGCTGTTCGTACATTATGCTGAATGACGGGGAATTGTTGAAGTCGATATGAGCGCTGGTGTCCACTATCTGTATGCCTGAAAATACGGGGAAGCCGTAATCATTCATCATGCCGAAAAACGGGCTGATATAACCAGGCTGGTTGTTGTATGCAAGATAGGGGCTGGCAAGCGTGCCCTTGCCGGAGAGCGATATGTTTGCAGCCTCCGCGTTGCCCATTGCGTACAGCGGCGTGTAGACGCCCATCGATGAGTTAAGAGTGAGAACGATATTCTCGGACGCAGAAAGTGCGCCGTATTCAGGGTTGTGGTAGCTCAACATCACTCCCTGCGAGTACGTGCCTGTGGGCAGCCAGAAGCTGTACTGCCCGCCAGTTGACGTTGTCACATATCCATACTGCCCTAGAGAAAGCGAACTGCCTGGACTCACGAACATGAACGAATTTGCAGGACTGATTGTTCCGGTGTAATGCGTCATGCCACTGAATGGCGTAATGTTCCACATGCCGTAAACAAGCGACGGGCCTGAAGAAAGCGTTACCGCTCCTGAGGGCTGCCACGCTTCCGCTATTCCTGTCGAAGTTTCGCCTGTTTCGGAACCTACGTCGTAGGCGCTCGGGACGTTTACCATCTTTCCTGCAGCGTTCTTGTAATCCAGACTGAGCGTTCCGCTTATTGACTGTATGTTAATCTGGCTTCCACCACCGGGGCCGATGATGGCAACCTCTGCATCATATGGTATGTAGCCAGTCGGCGTAACGTTCCCACCGTCGACTTTGTAAAGTGGCAGTGGCGCAGTATATCCGAGTACACCGTTCAGAGAGTTGAACTGCACTTCGTCAAAGACGCCGCCTATTGTCTGGGTTTTACCTGTACTGTGGTTTGTGAATGTAATTGTATAATTGAAAAATACAGTGCTCATTCCGCCGACCACGGCGGATTGCATCGACAGATTCCCAACAAACGGCGTGCTCACGTTATTTATTACCGGTCCGGCTCCGATGTAAGCGTACCGGTACGGAAACTGTGTCGCAGTGTGGCTGTATATCGTGGATGAAGGCATGGTTGCGCCGGGAGAGCTGAAATTCCATATATTGTCCAACATTTCGAACTGATGTGCATAGCTGTCATAGAACATCACGTTCTGAGTCCAGTAGGTGTAGCCTGTTACACCCTCAACCGTAGTTCCTGTCAGCACAGCATTAAGCTGTACCGATACGCCGTTAGGATCAAATGAATTAACATCAAAAGCATTCAGCTGAGTCGCATTGAAGCTTGAATTGAATCCTGTTGTCGTATACATAAACGGTTGGAGTGTGCCTGAAACGTTCCTTATTCCATATGCGCCTATGCCGAACGGTGCCGGTCCCTGTAGATAGCCGGGCAAAACGACGTTGCCATTAATGACCGGCGCCTTCTTCGGAGCGGGCACATAAACATACTGAAGCGGTACCCCGGCATTCTTGGCAGCGTTTATAAACGGGGAAGCTGCGGAAGTGGAATTGGGAAACCGCCCTGCACCGAATGCTGCTGCCTGTCCGGAAGCACCGAACAATGAAGCAGCCGTCGATCCGGCTGTCACACGAGCACCTGGAATGCTGCTGCCGAACTGTGAATATTCAGTAGTGTTTGAATTTGCACCAGACTGGTGAACGGCGGTTACTGCGAAAGCAAACGCGCCGGAGATCACCAGAAGGAGTGCAACAGCTATACTAAGAGCAAAAGTCTTACCAGACATAGCGCCAGTATCTCCAATACGCGTATTTATATTAATCTAGGTTGCAATAACGGCCAGAACCATTCTGTAACGTGGCATAAACCATGATGGTTCCAGAAGGCATCGCCCATTACGAGTACTATGCAAACTTACCGAAAGCAGCGATAAAATAGATGCACCTGGGCACTTGTATAGGCGCCTGTCATTCTGTCATCGGCTCATCTATGAAGTTTAAACTGTTTCGGGAGCACTGCCTGACCTGCGCATTTCTCTCGCCGTTTCAAGCAACTGCCACCTTCTCATCAGAGTGAAATCACTCTCCCTGCTCTGAATACTGAGAGGATGTCACTGCCGAAGAATACAGCCCGGACATATACATCATAGTCCGAATCTGGAAGGGCAGCGGCAGTTCGCCCTTTCGCAAAAGATTACGGCCTTGCGCCATGTTGCCCGATCTGCGCCTGTCATTGCGAATAACCTTTCTGAAAGCACCCTCGAGGGAGTTGTTTGCATGCGCAATGCCGACTAGTTCCATAGCAAACAAGTGACTCTTCAGCTTTCTGTACTGACCGGGGATAGAGTGGAGCTCCGGCGCTACCCGGAATATCCTCGCAGGGGGGTGGCACTGCAATTCTTACCTGGTTGTGCGGAGTAAGATTGATCAGAAGTGACACAATGGTGCAAATATCTCCCATGTTTCAAATGCGTGAACATTGAATGTGCTGCGGAAGGGTTTCATCTGTCAAAATCTGCCCACTTATCGACGCAACGCCAGTGCTACTGAGTAAAGTGATAGGGTGGGACTGATGTCCCACTATCGCAGAGAACGGTTACCAAGAAGTGGCATTTCTCTGAGTACTCCGAAAAGATAAGAAGCGACTCCCAAGACTCAAAATGAACAGAAATCTGTTGGAAAAGCAATGGTATGGTTTCAACTCACTCAGAACCTCCCCCTCCTCGGTAAATCGATACGTTTATTAGGCATGAATTCGTTTTTCGAAATATGACTGCAGGGGGAGTTTCAGGAGATAAGTCTGTGCCTACGACCGGCGGCAAAAAGAGAAGTAATTCCCTTGTTGCCATAGTCGCCGTTGTGATCATCATCATTATCATCGGAGCCGTTGTAGGCTACGAAATTACCAGGCCATCGGCAAAAACATCAGCCGTGCCTTCAGATATCAAGGTAGGAATACTTTACGCAAGCACAGGCAGTTTTGCAACCTCTTCTATTTCTGAGTTTGACGGCTTTTCGCTCTGGGCCCACCTCGTCAATAAAAACGGCGGCATTCTGGTACCGCAATATGGAAAGAAACTGCCGATAAAGATATACAGCTACGATGATGCCAGCAGTGCTTCGCAGGCCACAACTTATTACGACCAGCTCATAACATCAGACCATGTCAATGTGCTAGTCGCCGATTTCGGCTCAGTTCTGACAGCTCCGGCGGTTTCGGTTGCACTTGCGCACAAGGTGTTGCTAATAGATGTTACCGGTTCATCTGCCAATTTCTTCAATGCATCGAGCCCGAACCCGTATGTCGTTCTGACATCGATACCGTTCACGCCTTCATATATGTACAACGCACCATACGACCTGCTCTCAATGAATATAACAAAGGTGGCCGTACTCTATGCCGAAAACGATTTCACTCAACCCCTTGCCACTGCCCTGGTCTCTGTTCTGACCGCACACGGCGTTACCCCTGTATATGATCAGGGTTACCCTACAAGTACAACATCGTTTTCTTCGCAACTTGCTGCCATTGAGGCAACCCATCCACAGGCCGTCGTCGAGTATGGATTTCCGACCAACGACATACCTTTCCTGAACGGGATTGCATCAGGTGGCTATCACTTTAACTATACATTTACAGTATTCCCGGGCCAGCTGTTTTCGGACTTTGTGAGTTCGGTAGGGGCAAACATGAGCTATACCTACACATTCAGCTTCCCGCCTGAATTCGCTTACCAGAACGTAAATTATGGTCTCACTCAGTCCGCTTTCGAGACCGAGTGGAACAGCACCTATCCGTCGATCCCGGTCAACTTCCTGAGCCTTGCGGGATACAATGCAGGACTGATACTTCAAAAGGCACTCGAAACATCCACGAGCATGACCACGCCCAGTCTTAGGGCTGCGATGAACACTTTCTCAGGAAAACTGGATACGCTGATGGGCACATTCACAATCAATACCACGACCGGCGCACAGATTGGTGAAACACCGCCAATAGCGCAGATTATTCCAGGCACCGGAGGAACATTCAGCGTAAGGCTCGTTTATCCTGCTTCAATGGCAACCGGAACTGCGATTTATCCTGCACCATGATGATTTTCAACCCAAACCATTTTCACTTTTACTTTCAACGCTTCCGCTGTGACCAGCCTGTCCTTCAACGCATGAAATTCGTCAAAATAGCGCACTGTTGTTTAGAGCTCGAGAGCAATTTATATCAGGCATAATGAAATTATTTCGACCGATAAATCCAGATGTTGGAAAGCGGAAAATAAAATCCGACAAAGATTAAAGTATCATGAACAGGATCGGTCAACGTGATCTCCTTACTCCTATTTGCCATTGTAATAGGATTATTATTGGGCTCATTTTACGGATTTATGGCTCTCGGGCTAAACATTGTTTTTGGAACGATGAAAATAGTAAACCTCGCACATGGCGATTTCATAATGCTCGGCGGACTGCTTGCATTTTTCCTGCTGCGGTTGTACCATGTCCCGCTCTGGATGTCGTTCCTCATCGTTGCCCCCGCATTCTTTGTCGGAGGATATGCCCTTTACACCGTTCTGATTCCCCGGGTCAACAGATCTGATGACAGGGAAATCAATTCGCTGATTGCATTCTTCGGCATTTCAATGAGTATAGAGGCAATTATTTCAATTGCCTACGGCACTACGCCCAGATCACTGCCGCTGATCACACTGAATTCAAAACATGTAGACATTTTCGGTTTTTCAACATCCACTAACTTCATAGTAATCGCCATCATTTCCGTCGCCATTTCTGCCCTCACGTTCTTTTACCTGTATGTCACAAGGATTGGAAAGATCACGAGGGCCGTTATGTACAGCGAAGACATAACCGAGTCCCTTGGAATCAACAGCAAGCGGATTGCGCTGCTGGCATTTTCCATCAGTGTTGCCATAACAGGTATCGCGGGCATCATGTCCCCCTGGGTTTTCGGCGCCATTGTCCCTTACGAGGGAGCACTGATAACCATCATTGCATTCACAATAATCATAATAGGCGCTCTCGGAAACCCGCTGGGTGCCATACTGGGAGGCCTTCTCTACGGCGTGATCATAAGCATAAGTGATGTCTATGCCGCGTCCTGGAGCTTTGTCATAGTGTTCACTTTCCTTGTTGTCGTCATGGTAATAAGACCGCAGGGAATTTTCGGGAGATCTCTCCGTGAAGCTTGATCAAAAATTCCTGATGCTGCTCGGAACGATTGTTTTCATTGTAGCGCTGGCGATTGCAGGGCCGCTGGTTTATGTCAATCAGGCGTTTTTCATGACACTCGTGATATATCTGATATTAGCATCCTCGCTGAATATAATTTATGGCTATACCGGATACCTGCCGTTCGGTTTTGCGGTCTTTTTTGCCATGGGCGCATACGGTTTCGGCATGGGGGTGAAGTTCGGCTACGGCATTCCCATTTCTCTGCTCATTGGTCCGGGCCTGTCGGTTCTGCTGAGTCTTGTGTTCCTTCCGCTCTTCCGGCTGCGTGGCGTTTTTTTCTCCATTGGAACGCTCGGGGCCTTTGAAGCCGTATACTATTTCATGTCCAATTCCACACCTGCCGTCGCGCACTATACTGGAGGCCCGCTTGGTTTATCGCTTCCGCAGGTTTACTCGCCTGACGAGACGTATTACATTGCCGTTGCTGTGCTCGTGCTCGCGTTACTCGTCAGCTACCGGATCAAGCGAAGCAAGCTCGGCCTCTCCCTTCAGGCCATTAAGAATGATGTGCTCAGCGCTTCTGCATCCGGCGTCAACGTCTCTCTTGACCGCAATATTGCCTGGTGGATAACTGCAGCTTTCGCGGGTGTAGCGGGCTCCCTCTATGGCTGGTACATTTCTTTCTTCTATCCTCAGGCGGTGTTCGACATAACCTTCACGCTCTTTGCACTGGTTTTCGTAATAGTGGGTGGACGGGGCACAATCACAGGACCTGTCCTGGGCACGGTAATTCTGTTTTCCCTCTATTACTTCATAGGCCTCAGCTATCCGCTGTACTTTCAGGCAGCCTTTGGAATTCTCATTGTGCTCACCGTTCTGTTCATCCCGAACGGCCTGATAGACATAATCAGGAAACGGTCGGGAGTAGAGGTGATATAACATGCTGGTTGCGTCCAATGTTTGCAAATCATTCGGTGAAATGAAGGTCCTGGACGATGTGAGCATGCAGTTCGGAGAGAAGGAAAAGCATGTCATCATCGGCCCCAACGGCGCGGGAAAGACCACCTTTGTCAACATCATGACAGGAGTATACACTGCAGATAAGGGCTCCATCACACTCGACAGCAGTGAGATTTCAGGAAAACAGCCTTACAAGAGAGCGAGGCTGGGCGTAAACCGTACGTTTCAGATACCGAAACCATTCGCAGATCTCACCGTTTTTGAGAACGTGCTTGTTGGCGCTTATTTCGGCTCAGGCATGGGGAAAAAAGAGTCAATGGAATTGTCTGACCAGATGCTGGAACTCGTCGGCCTTTACGATAAAAAATACAAACGTGCACGGGAACTCACAAGCTCTCAGATGAAGCTGCTCGACCTCGCACGTGCCCTTGCAGGCAGCCCTCGCTACCTTTTCATCGATGAGCTTGGAGCAGGCCTTTCAAAATCGGAGCTGGATAATGTGGCAGATCTTGTGAGGAAGATTAATGACAGGGGTGTGTCGGTAATATACATCGGACACATAATGAGCCTCGTCAGTAAACTTGGAGGGATTGTAACAGCCTTCAGCGATGGAAGAATCATAGCGCAGGGAGACTATGCGAGCGTGGTGAAAAATCCCGAGGTCCTGAATGTATATCTGGGTGAAAATTACGCTTGAAATAAAGGAATTAAGGGCAGGCTACGGCGATCTTGAAATTATCCACGGCATCAATCTTACAGTGGAGGACAAAGAAACACTTCTTCTTCTTTCGCTCAATGGCGCGGGAAAAACGACTCTTCTCAAAACAATAATAGGGCTCATAAGACCCATGTCAGGGAAGATAATGCTGAATGGCGAAGACATAACCGATCTTCCCCCACATACAAGAACGTCCAGAGGACTTATTTTCATAGGAGAACAGAGCATCATACCCACGCTGACCGTAAGGGAAAATCTGGAGGTTGCGTCCCACAGGATGAGGCCGGCCGATGCACGGAACAGGATAAGGGAGGCATTCGATATTTTCGGCGATCTCAAACCATTCGAAAGAAAGAAGGCGGCATCCCTTTCTGGCGGCCAGAGAAAATTTCTCTCCTTCGCCATGGTCGTCGCATCAGATTCACAATTCCTGCTCCTGGATGAACCGTCTCTTGGACTTTCGCCTGCTTTCGTGAAAAAAATTATTGAGTCCATAAAGCTCATAAAAGCTTCAGGCAGGACAATCCTGCTCGCCGAACAGAATGCGGGTTTTTCTGAACTCGCCGACAGGGTAGTGCTGATGGAAATGGGCAACATCAGTTTCCTTGGCAGAAGAGACGAAGCGCTTATGAACGAGACAATATCGAAAACGTTCTTCAGATTGTAATGCCGTTTTTCTGTTGCGCGCCCGCCCTAGGGCCTGTGCGTTTGCCGTCAAAACCGATTGGAGACGGTTGGCCTATGAACTCAGTGGCGGCACGCTCAGAGCCGGGCGTGAATCTTTCCGGCAGATGTGGCATGGAATCGACACATTCCACTCCACGCATTCTCATCACACTTTCGGCAGCATGGAAAGGCGGTACATATCGAGTGCCGACAGAACAGGTGCGCGCATCGAAGGCGTTCCTAAGCATATTGAAGTCGTCTCTCAACGGACGGCCATGCGTTCGCACGTGGCCCGGAGCCAATGACGCGGGAACAGCACCTGATCGTTTTCACCTGCACAGGCGCCCACTACCATCGATGAGCCGCCTTATTCGTAAATGGTATTTATCTTCGCCAGATTGTATAATTATGCATGCAAAAGACATTTCTGCGTCCCTCTACAGGATACCGAGTCGTAACGTTCAGCAGAATGCGACTCATGTTTTCAGGGAATATGAGTACATTACAACAAGAATTGTTTTCGACAACGGTATCGAGGGTGTCGGATGGACGTATACGCAGGGATCGGGCGGAACCGCCATACTCCATCTGATTAACGATTATCTTGCCCCGGCCGTAATACGGGATGAAATCACATCTCCTAAGATGCTGAGGAAGAAGGTGTGGGACTACACCTATGCTTTTGGACTGGAAGGTTTGGGAAGGCTGGCATATGCGGCGCTTGATATCTCGTTCTACGATGCGCTATCCAGGGAAAGAGGACTGCCGCTATTCCGGTTCCTCGGCGGCGGGGAGGAAGCAAGCATCAGAACGTACAGGAGTGCCATTGACCTCAATATGACGACTGAGGAACTGTGCCGCGATATAGACAACTACAGAAAGGAGGGGTACGGTTCGTTTAAGGTGAAGGTGGGAAGAGAGGATTTCAGGGAGGATCTGAAGCGCCTTGAAGCGGTGAGATCTGTCATCGGACCAGACGCTCTTCTAATGGTGGATGCGAACAGAAAGTGGACGCTGAAGGAAGCACTGTCGCACGGGAAGGAACTGCAGAAGATGGGTGTCTACTGGCTGGAGGAACCCATTGAATCCGACCTGCTGGACGGTTATGCGTTTCTCAGCGACCGGCTTGATTTAATGATTGCGGGCGGAGAGAGTCTTTACAACAGATATGAAATGGAGGAATTTCTGAAGAAAAAATGTGCCGATGTGTCGCAGATAGACGTCATCAGGGCCGGAGGTGTAACAGAATGGATGAGGCTCGCGGGCCTTGCCGCATCAATGAATATACAGGTTGCACCTCACTTTTGCGAAGAAATTGCCATACACACCCTCTGCGCAAGCGATAGTGCCCTTTTCCTGGAACATCTTCCAGGATCGAATCTCAGGGATTCCGGCCTGCTGAAGAAGCAGTTTTCCATCAGCGGGGGAATTGCTTTTCCGCCAGGAGATCCCGGGCATGGCGTATTATTCGACTGGGAAAAAATGGAAAAATTCAGAGTACGCTGACACAATTTCCAGACCGGTTTTACCGGCATAGCTGAACGGGGAAGCCGATGTGCCGGCTGGCTGGCGGTTCGACAGACATACAGGAACGCCTGAATTGTGCAGGGAAGGCTGGAAGACGTCTTGCAAAGTGAACGTGCTTGACATTGCCGGCTGAGAACCTCTTCCATTCCTGACGTTGCGCTCGATCCGAAACACCTTCACGCTCTTTGGAATTCATCAGAGGCTGCGCAAACACTCCTCACTTACTGGCACAATTGCCAGCGCTGTAAAGCGGCGCAGGATATCCGGTGCTTACGCAGGATACACACTTCGGCTCCTCTGCCAGTGCTCACATCAGTTCGTAGTCCTGCCTCTGGTATTCATAGAGCTGTGAGAACTTGCCGCTGCCTTCCAGCAGTGTCGGCACGTCACCCTCCTCCACGACGCTGCCATGATCCAGTACGACGACACTGTCGACGAGACGGATGAGAGAGAATCTGTGGGTAATCAGTATAAGCGTCCTGTCTTTGAGGAATCTTTCCAGAGCGCTTATTATTGCCCGTTCGGACTGCGGATCAATCTGTGAAGTCGGTTCATCCAGAACGAGGATCTCCGGATCGCGTATGAAAGCCCTGAGTATCGATATGGCCTGTCTCTGTCCCTCGGAAAGATTCCTGCCCATTTCTCCGATCTCCGTATCGATTCCATCAGGCATCCTCCTGAAAATGGCACCAAGACCGAATCGCTCTATGCATTCGAGAATCTGCTCCCTGGTTGCATCGGGACTTGAGAAGCGTATGTTCTCAAGAACGGTGCCTCTGAACATGAACGGATCCTGCAGCACGGAGGCAATGAGCCTGCGGTAGGAAGCCGTCTGCACCTCCTCGAGATTCTTCCCGTCGATCTGTATGACGCCATCCGTCGGATGGTAGAACTTCAGTATAAGATTTGAAATGGTAGTCTTGCCTGCACCCGTGTGCCCCACGATCCCTATCTTTTCCCCCTTCCTGATATTCAGGTTCACTCTGTTAAGTGCGTTGCCCTCTCCGTAGGAGAACGTGACATCCTTGAGTGCTATACTGTCTTTGAACGAATCTATCCGGACCTGATTATCAGGTTGAGGTTCTTTTTCGGCGTCAATGATGCCATATATCCTCGTAAGACCAACCATAGCGGATTGATATGCGTTGTATGTCTGTGACAGCTGCACCACCGGATTGAAGAATCCCTGGACGTAAAAAACGAATGAAACCAGTATGCCCAGGGATATGACACCGTGCAGCGTTTCCAGGCCGCCTTCAAACAGGACTATGCTTATGCCGAGCGCTTCTATGACCCTTATGACGGCACTGTAGGACGAGGAAAGCCTGCCGGCCTTCATGTTTGCCTCATAGTTTTCAGTGTTGAGGTCTCTGAATTTCCCGGAGACCTTGTCCTCAATGTTGAAACTCTTTATCGCCCTTATCGCTCCGATGTCTTCCGCCAGGTTTCCGGTAATGCGTGCAATCGCCCTTCTTGTCCTCAGGTAGTTCTTCCTCACACGCGGCTGGATGGAGAATGTGAATACTGCGAGGATAGGTATGACGATGAACGAATAGAGAGCGAGTGTCGGTGCCAGATAGAGCATGAAACAGGCAGAAATGATCAGTGTTGCCACACCCGACAGCACGGCAGGGAGCTGGAACGTCAGGAACTCACTGAGCGATTCACCGTCATTGCTGATTCTGCTGATCAGATAACCGGTCTTGACCTTGCTGAAGAACGAGACGGGCACCTTCTGAAGCGAGGCAAAGGCCCCGTCTCTGAGATTCTTGATGGTGTTCTGTGACAGGAAAGTCGAAGTTGTGGTCCTGAGCCTGTTGGAGAAAAACTGAATCACATACATGCTGAGGAAGACCATGGCGTAAACAATCAGCATGTCGATGTTCCTGGCTTTTATCTGATCGGCAACAAGACCAATCGCATAATATGCTATGGTTGAAGTTACGGCCGTAACCAGGATCGACAGGACAAGCAGCCGGAAAGTCCTTCCTTGGTTCAGCATGTCGCGTAGCATCCTCTTGAATGAGGCGAAACCCTTCCCGCCCCTGATGATCTCGTCCTCCACCTCCTCATAGGTCTTAGGCATTCGAGCTCCCCTCCTTCTTTTCTGGATCGGCAGTAATCGTCAACAGCTCCTTCCTGACGTCGGAAACCTCTGTCAGCTTCCCGTCCTCCACTTTCAGCACGCGGTCTGCAAACAGAAGCCCGGTTTCACGGAGTGATATGATTATGACAGAAGTCCCCCTGAGCTTTTCCCGTATGGAACGGAATATTCCAAGTTCGGTCTCGGCATCAACGCTTGACGTAGCGTCATCGAATATGAGCAGTTCTGGTCTGGGCAGCACGGCCCTGGCGATCGCCATTCTCTGCTTCTGCCCGCCAGACAGCGTGATACCTCTTTCCCCTACCATTGTTTCGTATCTGTCCGGAAGCGAGTCTATGAAGTCCGCAATATGAGCTATCCTTGCTGCATCTTCTATTTCCTCATCGCTGTATTCTCCGTTTCCGAATGCAATATTCTCCCTCAATGTACCGGATAGTATGCTGACCTCCTGGGGCACGACTCCGATGCTCCCCCGGATCTCAGGCAGGGAGAAGCCATCATATCTCCTGCCGTTGAATGAGATGTTCCCGGAATCGGCATCATAGAATCTCGGAAGCATGCTTATCAGCGTGCTCTTTCCGCTTCCCGTCCCTCCGGTGATTGCGACGAATTCCCCCCTCCCGATTTCAAAGCTGAGATTGTTGAGAATCACCCTTGTTCCGCGTGAGAAGTTTATTGTGCTGACTGCAACCGGCGGCTCGGCCTCCGTCACTATGGCAGCATCGAATGCTTCCTCCTCTGTCCCGGTCGTTATGTCGTTTATCCGGTCTATTGCTGCCCTGGCGTTCTCGGACCAGACTATTAGCCTTCCCATGATGCTGACCGGAGAGATCATAGTGTTGAATATGTTCACGGCTGCAACGAGCGAGCCGACGGAAGCAATGGCTATGATATCACTGTAGCCGCCATACAGAATTACTGCGGTGGCGGCCACGCTTATCAGCAGCGGCATAAGATTGTTATATACGCCCCTCAGCTTCGCAACGTAAAGATATTCCTGAAAGTACGTGTCTGTTGTATCCCTGAACCTGTCAATCTCCCTGTCCTCGCCCAGAAAACTGCGAACCACCCGCTGGCCGGTAATGTTCTCCTGGAGCCTCTCATTCATCACGCCGTATTCATCGCGTATTTTCTTCCAGTGTACCCTCTGTTTCCTCTGAAACTCCATGCCCAGGTAAATCAGCAGTGGAACTGCCACCAGGAAGAAGAGTGCGTAGAAGGCATTCAGCGTCAGAAGAAAGTAGAAGGCTATGACTATGAGCAGAATAGTGGGTATCAGCTGAGAAAGCAGGTTGAGTACGAAATTCCTTGTTGCCTCGATATCCATTGTGCATCTTGACAGAAGGTTTCCGGAGGTCTCGCTCTCGAAGAACTTGAACTTCTTGCTGACCATGTGGCGGAATACGTCCTCACGGAGCTCGAAGGCAAACCGCTGTGAAAGGTACTGTGCACCATAACTGACGACAAACTGGGAAAGAGAGGCAAATACTGAAACCAGTATTATCAGCAGGACATAGAATTCCACGCCAGCCAGTCCTGAACTGATGACCTTGTTTACCGCATCTCCGATGAAGATGGAGATGAGGAGCGTGAACGTGGAGGTGAGGCCGCCCACCGCGCAGACCAGAAAGATGAATTTCTTCTCACTTTTCAGGTACTTCAGGGCAAAGACGAGCGGTGAGAATACAGACAGTGCCCTCTTTAGATTTATTTTGCATTCCTTCCTGTGGTTTTATACCAGCTCCTAACAGCATCTCCAACTTTAACTTTCCCAGACTCTGCAGCCTGCCAACCTGACTTGAACATTGGAATATTGCCGGAGCGGTGAAGGATGCAAACACCCGCGTTTCCTGGCAGTCAATGCTGTTTCGGCGCCGGAGATCTTTTCGGAAAGATGCAAAGTTTGCCGGAAATCGAAGCGGGTGACGCGACGGTGACATGAGGTTGCATTTACGTAGCATGCCTGCTCGTGCTCAATCTTAACGTACGCTATGCCATGGCCGCGATGAGGGAGCAGTAATTTTGGGGCGCACTCCCAAATAGTAAAGTCATGCTATTGATGCATGGTGAAAGGCTGAAAGTGGCAGAAGGCGTTGAGCTGATTGATGACACAATGGCAAACGCATATCATGTGAGTGCAGGCGGAAACGAAATACTCATCGATGCAGGAACAAAAATTTCAGCAAAGAAGATAATTTCATATTTTTCGCAGAGGAAATTGAAACCGGATACTGTCCTTGTGACACATTACCATCCCGATCATATAGGAGGATTGAAAAGCGTTGTAGACAAGTTTCATCCGGGAGTTTATGTTCATGAAAAAGACAGAGGTGTCCTGCTTGGAACAGAGAAAGTCATTCCTGCCCGCAGTCTTCTGTCAAAAATGGTGGCTGCCCTTGCGCATACAGATGCCATATCCTCTGTCAATGACTTGAGAGATCTCAGGCTGAGTGAGATAACAGTGATTGAAACGCCCGGCCACACGAAAGGCAGTGTTTCGTTTATGCTCAGGGAAAGGGGAATCGTGTTTGTCGGAGATGCTATAGTGATAAGAGGCGGAAAACCGGAACTGTCGAAGATGTTTACGCTCGATATGGATGCAGCCAGAAAGTCGGTTGAAAAGATAATGTCGATGCAGCCGTCGCTTATCCTATCGGGGCACGGCAAACCACTGTCGCTTTAGAACCGAATATACATCCCGCTGATGCATCGGCAGCCATGGGCATGAGGCCGTTTTCCAGGTAATTGCAGTGGATTTTTTGCTATTGGAAGCTGAACAGGGGGCATCGGCCGATGTTCGAACATCTTCCAGGCTTAAGCGCGCCTTACAGCTCCTGTCATTTCCTTATTACCGCATGCGGCAGGTTATGCTCAACTATTTATATGGCATGACAGTCAAGTGTTTAACTAATTATGGTCGAATACAAATGGGTTGCGCTTTCCAACACAACACTCGGCGTAATGATGGCGATGATAAACAGCACCATCATACTGATATCCCTGCCTGCAATTTTCAGAGGTATCGGCATAAACCCGTTATCATCATTCCAGTACCTCCTCTGGTTACTGTTCGGTTTCAACATAGTGACGGCGACACTTCTTGTCAGCTTCGGGAGGCTTTCGGATATTTTCGGCCGCGTAAGGCTCTACAATCTGGGCTTTGCCGTCTTCACGGTTGCATCGATAGCACTGTACCTGACGCCGGGAAGAGGGGATGCCGCAGCAGATTACATGATATTTTTCAGGATCGTTCAGGGCATCGGCGCCGCATTTCTGTTTTCCAACAGCGCCGCGATACTGACCGACGCTTTCCCTCACACTGAAAGAGGAAAGGCGCTCGGCGTTAATCAGATATCCGCTCTTGCCGGCTCACTCGTCGGCTTGATACTCGGTGGCGTTCTTTCAACGTTCAACTGGCGCTATGTCTTCCTTGTCAGCGTTCCATTCGGCCTCTTCGGTACGCTCTGGTCTTATTACAAACTGAAGGAGCTGAGTACACCGGAGAGAAAGAGCAAAATTGACATAGCCGGCAATGCCACCTTCGCCGGTGGACTCACGCTTCTTCTGATTGGTGTGACTTATGGCCTCCTGCCGTACGGGAAGCTCAGCATGGGATGGTCGAGTCCATGGGTGATCTCGAGCATCGCAGCCGGCATTATCCTCCTCATAATCTTCCCTTTTGTCGAACTGAAAGTGGAGCAGCCGATGTTCAACCTCAGACTTTTCAGGCGAAGGATATTCGCAGCTGCAAATTTTGCCGGCATGCTTGGTGCAATAGCCAGGGGCGGCATGATGATTATGCTCATAATACTGCTTCAGGGCATTTGGCTTCCGCTGCATGGTTACAGCTACACCTCTACACCGTTCTGGGCCGGCATCTACATGACGCCCATGATGGCCGGTTTCATCATCATGGGACCCCTTAGCGGCTGGCTGTCGGACCGGCACGGCGCGAGAATACTTGCAACGGCAGGCATGATGATCGCCGCTGTTTCATTCATTCTTTTCCTTTACCTGCCTTATAACTTTCAGTACTGGCAGTTTGCAATACTTCTGCTGGCGCAGGGCATGGGAATGGGTATGTTTGCCGCACCAAACACCGCTTCCATCATGAATTCTGTCCCGCCAGAACAGAGAGGTGCGGCCTCCGGCATGAGGGCGACCCTTCAGAACTCGGGGCAGACACTGAGTCTCGCATTATTCTTCATAATCATAATCGACTCGCTCTCCTCTTCGCTCCCGGCTGCGCTGTCCTCCGCCCTGAATTCCAGCGGCGTTCCACCGCAGCTCGCCGCATCAATAAGTTCCCTCCCGCCGACGGGTGCACTATTTTCCGCATTCCTCGGCATCAACCCGGTGCTGTCAATATTCAGTGCATACCCTGGGCTGGCTTCTACGCTTTCGCCTCAGACATACGCCCTGCTCACAGGCAAACACTGGTTCCCTTCCGTAATCGCTGTGCCATTCATGAGCGCGCTCCATTTGGCATTTCTCATCAGCGCAATGCTCTCCGTGACTGCGGCTGTTGTTTCGCTTTTCAGGGGAAAGATTTACATCTATGACCTTGAGGAAAGCAAGGAAGTGCCTGAAGCCCGCGGCGCATTTCTGACCGCGCAGCCATTGCCGGAAAAACCCGCAGAGGTCAGAAACAGGAATTTGAGATCCGGGAATATTCATAATGCAGATGAAGAATACACTGAGAACGTGGATGTGGATCGATCGGGGATTCAAAGTGGAGGTTCGAAGTAGCGTATGGCGGGAGACAGGGAATTGCAGGAAGCATGGACCAGACTGATTGACGTTGGAAGAGTCATGAAGAGGGAATTTGATCATGGCCTTCAGCATTTTGGCATTTCCTATGTTGAATTCAAGATACTCTCCCTCCTGGAACTCAAGGGACCGATGACCATGGCGAACATTGCTGACGAGCTGATAATAACAAAGGCGGGCGTCACTTTGCTTACCGACAGGCTCGAGGAGAGGCAGCTCCTTGCCCGGACGAGAATGGAAGGGGACAGGCGCCTGATATTTGTCACAACCACGAAGGAAGGCAGGGAACTGTTCAGGAGGGCCAACAGGCATTATATCAGGATGGTTAAATCAAAGTTCGAAGTGCTGAACGACGGCGATATAACCAGGCTCATCGAAATAATGGAAAAAATGAATACTGCGGCTAAAACTGAAGACAGTCCTGTTCCTGCCACGTAGCTGCTTCTAATGATGGCGCCATCTGCACGCGTGTACCTGTGTGTGTTAACGAATTGTTGAACCGGCGCCGGTGATTTATTGATGTCCGCAATTCCCTTGCCAAACATGGACTCCGGTCGGTATGATTACGTCCGTATTGCCAGAGCATGTTCTATTACAGATTCTACCCCGCTCTTCATTGCATCGAGACTCATGAAAGGGAATCTCCTGTATGAGGTCTTGGAAGCCATCTCCTCGTCGCAGGGCAGATGAACGAAACCGCTGACAAATCCCCGTCTTGACGCCTCCCTTGCCATAATGAACATCGCGAAGTTGCACAGATATGCGCCTGCAGAGAGGCTGACGGATGCCGGTATGCCAAGCCGGTTCAGTCGCCCGGCTGCTTCCTCAGGATGCATATTGGAGAATATGCCGTCTGGAGCATTTCTGTCAATTGGACCGCCGTTCGCAGACTTTCCCCTGTTGTCAGGTTCCTCTGAGAATTTGTAATTGATTGCCACCTTCTCGATGCTGAGATTGGACCTGCCTGCAGCGAGGCCGGTGCCAATAACTGCTGCCGGTCTGCTCCTGTCGATTTCAGACATGATCCTTTTTTCAATGGAGCCATAATCGACCGGAAGTATCCTGCCGATGATCTTCCTTCCTCCAATTGAGGTTCCATTCAGCGCCCGGACAATCTTCTCAGATGGGTTTTCCCTGAA
The DNA here is from genome assembly GCA_019721035.1 of Candidatus Sysuiplasma acidicola. Classification (NCBI taxonomy): domain Archaea; kingdom Methanobacteriati; phylum Thermoplasmatota; class Thermoplasmata; order Candidatus Sysuiplasmatales; family Candidatus Sysuiplasmataceae; genus Candidatus Sysuiplasma; species Candidatus Sysuiplasma acidicola. The sequence goes on along the minus strand of JAHEAA010000019.1, from coordinate 8,747 downwards.
CTGCAGGAATGGTTCGAAACCGAACAGAACAACAGGGGATCGCGGCATGCAGACCGCTAATTGCTCGGCCGATATAGCAGTTGTGCACCGATTTCAGAGCGCAACATCGACTGTTCAGTTGATTTGTTGCCTGCCTGACACTGTGATGCGCGATTAGCCTGCAGGCTGCTTCCTGAGGAAAATTATACTGTCAGGAGAAGCCTGTCGCCAAACTGAAGGACTGTGTTACACAGCACTTTTGTCGCACTCACGCGTTTCCCCGACTGTTTAATAATGAGACAGAATATTCTATTTTGTGGCCGGTTGTCTGATAGGCATCGACATAGGCGGGACTTTCACAGACATCGTCGCCTATGATGAAGAGTCTCATGATTTCTCATTCATCAAACTGCCCAGTTCTGTGAAACCTGAGGAGGGCGTGATGAGCGGCCTTACTCAGATGAGGGCTGACGGCAGGAAACTCAGCGTTCTGTTTCATTCCACCACCGTTGCAACAAATGCACTTCTCACCAGGACCGGCTGGCCGAAGATTGCGCTGATAACAACGGAGGGATTCAGGGATGTTCTGGAAATTGGCAGGCAGAAGAGATCGGAGCTTTACAACCTGAGGGTTGAAAGACCGCCGCCTGTTGTGCCACGGCATCTCCGTTTCACAGTGAATGAAAGGACAGATGGCAGCGGGAAAGTGGAGATGCCTGTCGACAGAAGAGAAATCGATGCCCTGGCAGGCAGAATGAGGGATGAAAAGGTGCAGGCGGTCTGCATCTCCTTCATAAACGCCTATCTGAACCAGGAGAATGAACATACGGCGTGCTCTATCCTTTCAGGCGAGCTCGATATACCTGTCATATGCGCTTCGGACATAGACCCTCTTCCAAAGGAGTATGAGCGCACTAGCACCGCGGCCGTTAACGCCCTCCTCTGCCCGATTGTTTCTACATACCTCAGCAGACTCCGTTCACTTGTGAAGGACGAATTCGGCCCTGTTCCTGTTTACATAATGCAGTCGGACGGCGGCGCAACATCGGTAAAGGGTGCCATCGACGTGCCTGTATCAATCATTGAATCGGGCCCTGCTAGCGGAGTCGTTTCTGCACTGCACATGAGCGACCTTCTCTCGAAGAGGAACCTACTGACGTTCGACATGGGTGGAACAACGGCCAAGGCCGGCATGATCCATAATGGACAGGTAGAATATTCACAGGAGTTTGAGGCGGCAGGTAAAACACACAGCGGCCGCTCCATCCGGGGCAGCGGTTATCCCGTCCGTTTCCCTTTCATAGACCTCGCCGAAACAAGCTCGGGCGGCGGTTCGATTGCATGGATTGATGCAGGTGGCGTCCTCCGTGTGGGCCCGACAAGCGCGGGCTCGTTTCCCGGACCAGTCTGCTACGGGAAGGGAGGAACAGAGCCGACTGTCACCGACGCAAATGTAGTCGCAGGCAGGCTCAATCAGAAAAGCCTGCTTTCAGGCACAATGCCCATCAGCAGATCAGGGGCGGAGAAGGCTGTGAAAAGAAAAATTGCCAGCGCACTTTCGCTCGATGTCGGGAACGCGGCGCTGGGCATCATTGCGATAGCGAACAATCAGATGTCAAAGATCATGCGTATAGTCAGCGTCGAGAGGGGACATGATCCAAGGCGTTTTGAACTGATAGCGTTCGGTGGCGCAGGCCCTCTCCACGCTGCCGAGGTTGCACAATCGCTCGGCGTGGAGTCTGTTATCATACCGCCATCCCCCGGCCTGTTCTCTGCCTACGGACTGATTACGGCGGATCTGAAGAGGGAGTACAAGAAGGCCGTAATGAAATTGGCAGATGAAATGAATGGTCGGGACCTTGCCGCTTTTTACGGCGAGCTCGAGAAGAAGGCGGTGGAGGAGGCAGAAGCAGAGGGGTGGAAGGGAAGCAGGGTTCTCTTTCACAGAACTGCCAGTGTTCAATACTCTAACCAGGGCTGGGAGCTTACCATTCCCGTGCGATTCAAGCCCGCCCGCAAGCCTTCAGGAAGGGCATTGGACATCTCCACACTCTTATCATATTTCAGCAGGAAACACAGGCAGGTTTACGGCTACGCCTCGCCTGCAGATCCAGTAAATATTGTTTCGCTGAACCTGACGTCCGTTATCGTTTTACCCAAAGTGCGCAGAAACAAGACAGGGATGGGGAGCGCAGCTGTAAGCCCCAGGGCACGTGTCGGCGAAAGAAATGTGCTGTATGCGGACAGAGAGAGGCTATCAGTAATATATTCGAGAGAAGAACTGAGGAGCGGCAACTCAATCTCCGGGCCGGCTGTCATAGAGCAGTATGATTCAACAACACTGATACCGGGAAACTGGAAGGTCGGGGTCGACGGCTACGGCAACCTGATAATGAGGCGACGGAAATGAGAGAGAATCCGATTGTTTCCGAGATTATCAGGAGTTCACTCACCTTCTGCAGCGAGGAGATGGGCACAGCACTGCGGAATTCGGCCTATTCGCCGAACATCAAGGACAGGATGGACCATTCCTGTGCAATAATGGATCCCCATGGACGGCTTCTGGCACAGGCAGAACACATACCTGTCCATCTCGGCTCGCTGCCGTGGGGACTGAAGAAGACGCTTGAATACGTGGAAAGAGAGGGCATGGAGCTTTTCAGTGGAGACATGGTCATGGTGAATAACCCGTATCTCTCCGGAACACACCTCAACGATATTACGCTGATCAGCCCGGTTTTCAGCAAAGGCAGGATAGTCGCCTACGCCGCAAACAAGGCGCATCACAGCGATGTCGGCGGCAAGGTCCCGGGCAGCATTCCTCCGGACGCAACCGACCTGTTCCAGGAAGGCATGATAATTGACCCGGTAAAACTCGTAAACATGGGGAGGATAAACGGTGATGTGCTGAGTCTGCTGTCCTCCAATTCGAGGGATCCTTACCAGAGAAAGGGCGACGCGCGTGCCCAGATTGCGGCAAACATTCTCGGTGAGAAAAGGATCATGTCCATGGTGTCTGAATACGGCATTCGATCGTTCGAATCGGCGTCAGAATCAGCGCTCGACTATTCCGAAAGGATGACGCGTCTTGCGATCAGCTCTTTCCCTGGTGCGGCGGGAGAGGCAGCGGATTGTATGGAAATGCCAGGCATGGATGACATCCCTATGCGTGTGAGCGTAACAAGGCACAATGACACAATTGCAATCGACTACACTGGCACCTCAAAGCAGGTCAGGGCCCCGATCAACGCAGTATACGGTGTCACTCTCTCGGCCGTTTACTACGTTCTGAAGTGCATCACAGATCCGGATATAATGATGAATGACGGATGCTTCAGGCCGATAACTGTCAACGTGCCGCAAGGCACACTGCTGAACCCCACTTTCCCCTACCCGGTCTCTGCCGGAAACACGGAGACCACCATGAGGAACGCCGATCTTCTGCTGAGAGCATTCTACGGCCTTGTCCCGGACAGGATACCGGCTGCCTGCGGCGGGTCGATGAACAACATCATGATCGGAGGCATCTGCCGTGGCAGAACATGGTCATTCTACGAGACAAATGCGGTTGGCATGGGCGCCTCCAGTGGCATGGATGGCGCAGACGGCATACACTGCAACATGACCAACACACTCAACACACCCGCTGAGCTTGTGGAGCTTTACTATCCGCTGTCTATCGTGCGGTATCAGTTCAGAGAAGGCAGCGGCGGTCCCGGGAAATGGAGAGGAGGGGCAGGCATCGAACGTTCCTACAGAGTAAGGAGTGATGATACACGCTTCACAGTAATGGCCGAAAGGGAGTGGCATTCGCCCCCGGGTCTCAAGGGTGGAGGGGAAGGAAGCAGAACGGAGGTCTATGTGGAACATGACGGGCAGGTGAAAAGGATACCTACAAAATGTTCGATTGATCTCGCTTCGGGCGATGTCGTGACGATAAAAACAGCAGGCGGTGGAGGGTATGGCCCATATGAAGACAGGGCCCCGGAATTACTGGAACACGACAGCAGAGATCGCCTGATCCGCCGCCCCTGACTTTCTGGTCTCGGACTGTTCAACCTAAAGCAGGACAGTAGAGGCACCAGGGCGAAACACTTTCACTGCCACGGGTTCTGCTGGTTCTGTTGCATTGCTACACCGCTCTGACTGCTGCTGGCAAGGGAACATTTTATCCTGGTATAAGCGGCGAGAAGGAGTATGCCGACTATTATGCCGCCCAGGGGAATCTGAAGAATGCCGAGAATCAGGGCAGGCGTTTTAGCCTCTTTGATTCTCTCATCTTCCAGGTTTTTGTAAATCAGCAGGTAGTCAAGCAGTACCCACACGAATCCGAAAAAGAAAAAGCTTGCAAAGAGAATGCTGAAAGAGCCGAGGCCAGGCGGAGGCGTCGCTGGAGAGCCAGACGGTATAGTCAAAAGCGAAAGGGATGGCGTTACTACAACGAGATCTATCAGGAAAAACAGTAACTGCAGCATGATCGCAAAAAAGGTGAACGTTTTTGCCGAGTTGGCATCTCTGTCCAGCATTGGATTGCGGATCGTGCCGAACTTATATGTTTTTTTCGACGATTGTAATAACTCTGATGCATCAGAAATCATAATATACTAATATCCTGCGCTCAATTGCGATTCAATGGTTCCGCCTGTTTTCAAAATCGTTGAAACATCTCTGTATGTCAACGATCTTGAGCTTAGCGAGTCATTTTACACCGGCGTACTCGGTCTGCGTGTTCACAGCAGGAAGGAAGACAGAGACGTTTTTCTGGTAGCTGGAAGGAATATGCTGCTTCTGTTCAATCCGCGATTCCTCAAGAAGGAGAAGGAACTGGAAGGTGAGAGTGCGATTCCACAGATCTATGAAACAAGCCGGACACATATAGCGTTTGAAATTGACCCGCCTGATTACGACGCCTGGAAGGCACATCTTGCTGCCAGCAAAGTGGATATCGAACAGGAAGTGAGATGGGATAACGGTTCCCGCTCGATGTATTTTCGTGACCCCGACGGGAATGTTATTGAACTGATAGAGCATGGCCTATGGCCGGTGCCTCCACGGTGACGTGCTGAAAGAAACACCGTGCGTCCGGTTACCTCAGATGATCTAAAACAGTCTGAAGCGTTTCAATTCAAGGATCGCCTGTCTGCGGACATGGCATCATGGCAGACTATTGTGGAATTTCCTGATCGCCGCAATGCAAATCAGGCAGAGTACTGCTGCCGGCAGTACCGGGGCAAGTATTCTCACTGTCACCAGCAGGACACCGCTTGCAGCGGCTCCGGCGAAGAGAGATACAAAAACCATTGTCCACCTCACCCTGTTCGGACTCGCGGCACCCAGTGCAGCCAGCTCAGCCATCAGGCTGGTGAGCATGCTTGTCACGACAACTGTCGAGACTCCTGAAACTGAAAGACGTCTTGCAGCGCCGCTCTGAAGACCCATGGAAAGGGCACTCAGCACGATAAGCCCCTGAATATCTAACTGGTTGTCAGAGCCGTGGTTGAAGAACCACGCCAGCGCAAAAACAACAGCAATTGCAAACTCGACAAAAAGCACTCTTGTCACGCTTTTTGACCACAATATCTTGTGCCTTCCCGGATCTACCATTCTTCCCGCGAGCATCGCTCCAGCCGCGAAACCCAGCAGTGCAACGACTGACCTGCTCGCCGCAAGGAACTTGCCGCTCCCGACAGCTATGGCCATGAGGACCGTGTTGCCTGTCATGTTTGCAGTGAACACCTGTCCGAGTCCGATGAAACTGATGGCGTCCATGCTTCCGGCAACGAATGTCAGCGCGTAGAGCAGTAAGTCCCTTGCAGCAACGTTGCCCTTGTGATCCTGGTCGTCAGCAGTGGCGTTTTCTACACCTGTCGTTACGGAAGTCAATGAGGGAGGAAGTCACCGGTACAAGGAATACTTTTCCGTTAACAGCCGGTGCGCAGCGAAGGCTGTTGCATCCGAGCGTTTGTCAGCTCGTTGACTCGCTGCAAAGTCAAGAAAAGAACAATTGGGATTTCTATTTCTCGCCCCCATGACTCATATCCCTGTCAGATCAGATTCGGATCCTTGACGCGATATTGACTGAATCTGCAATGCGGCGCCGCTTTTACCGCAGGAATGGGTTTAGTTGTGAGCCATGACATGATATCAAGAATCCTGGCGAATTGAAAACCCATGGGGTTCTTCAGGATTGTTGCCGGTTTGTAAACAATTTAGAAGGGTATATCTATGACTAACTGATCGAGTGCTATAACCGGTATTTCTTACGAAAATTGTAAGACGTACGGGCAAGCACGTTACCCACGGAGAATGTGTTCAAAATGGAATCGTGGAACAAATTTGTCCCAAAGCGAGCACACTCGCAATATCTATATAGAAAAATGCATTTAATAGACGCTAAGTGATGTGCGACGCAAAAAAAAATACTGGTTTTCGTGAAATTGCATTTTGTGTCATAGCTACCTTTATTTTGTTAAATGTTTCAGCGGGATTGGCGCTGGGATCAACTTATACAGATTATGGAACTTGCAGCCACAAAACACTTAATGAGTTCGTATCATATGGTGGTGATTCTGGGAGCATATCGGGCTCTGATCAGACATACATTAATGGAACAATGAACTCAGACTTTGTGATAGAGTCTTCGGGAGGACCATATATCCAGTATGATTATATTGAATATTCTGGGAACATAACGATATCTGGAATTAGTGGAGAAGTCATCGTAGATGTTGGATATACATATGGTGGACAATCCTATTATTTTGTACCAGGTTCTGGGAAGGGAACCGTCACTGTTACTCAATTCAATTCTACCGCTGTTGAGTATTCGATACAAGGCGAAGGGACGTGGCAAATAATCGTCGATTCCAATCAGTTCTTGGCTCCGTCGAGTACAGTGTATTTCCAAGTGTCTCTGAAAGCTTTCTCCGGGCCAAACTCAAATACTAATTCTACTTCATTAGGTAGCTGCTGAAGCCATTGGAGGAATGACTGTGCGAAACATAAACTCAAATTCAAGATTTTTCGCAATAATGTCTTCCCGCTTCTTTACTTGTTTCTTTGCCGGAATTGCCCAGAATTACTTAGCTTACCTGTTCTTTCTCACCATTCCACCTCCAGCAGGGTTTCATTCACCTTACCCGCCTTATTCCATTTTTGTTGTTCAGGCTGTAAATGCGGTTTTGCCAGTGATTATTTTCTTAATATTCTATTTAATTGCCAGCCGAGCGAAAAATGCCGTATCATTGAAGGCTATTTTCATTGCCATCATATTCGGTTCGTTTGCCGGGAGCTTCGTGGGTTGGATTTTGATCGGGCACGTTCTAACATTTCCGTTTGGGAACCTTGCGCCTGTTATCGATGGCGATGGCATTTTTATCTCCATTATTGCAATCGGCGGCGAATTTGCCGGAATCTGGAAACGCTCTAAGCGGTTTTCAGCATGAAAGTTTATATGACCCCTCTGCCGAGCGCATGATGGTCTATGCCAGGATCCGGCACCATACCAGTTCCTGTGTCAGAACTGATAAACGTTTGCTTTAGATATGCCGCAATCGGGCCATCATAGGTGCCTGATTAACCCGATAATGAGTCCCAAATCTCAGCAGATTGCTCACTTTTCACCTGCAAGCACAGTTTCGAGGCCCGTTTAGCGCAAAGACTTACCGCCTTCACTCACAATGCGCTTAAGGTCTGTGAGCTTAATTCTCGCTGATCCGGCTGCCCGTCTTCGAACTCGCTCCTTGAGCGCTACGGATGCGTCGCGCAATATATCTCTCTGAAAGAAGCGATTCTTATTGTCATTCATGACTCGCGCTTCCGTTTGATCCACGAGCACATTGAAGTCCTGAACCAGAACGGCATTATTAAGGTTGGTCGAAAGCGAAGGCAGAACATTCAGGACACTCCTCTGCAGAGCTCGTGGCTCTCTGCGTATTCTCGTTAAAAATTCAGTGACCACGGTCAAAGTGACAACGAATTGGGAAGGAAATTTATTTCGGTAAAATGAAATGACTTTGTGACTGTTTGGATATCTATCATCCGTAAAAGCATGAAGGAAAGAAGTGTCGACGTAGAACAATACACTCAGCTCTTCGATCAACAAATCTAAGCTGCCATCTGTGCAGAAGCGACTTCCAGTTTATCGCTCACGCCCAATAGAGACGCTTCGACACGTGAAATGTTCCTCTCAAGACCATCAATATCCAATTTCCCGCGCCAAAATGCAATCAGGCTGGCTATCAGTAAAAGGGGAGCATACAACATCACATCCAAGACACTCCTGTCAATCGAAAGTGATGAGACTGACAGCTCTGATGAAAGCGTGCTTGCGACCTTGTCTGCCATAGACAGTATTTCGCTGGTCAGAATTAATGGCAGTATATTCTCCTCCTTTGACCAATCCTGCTCCAGGAGTTCAATGCGAGTTTTCTTCACCTTTTCACTCAAATCTTCAATCAAATCTTTAAGGAGAATTTCAATTTGAAGTCCCTTGGAAGTTCGTCTTAGAGACTTAACTAATTGAAAAAGTTGCTGCTGCCCAATCGATGATGACAATGTATCCATAAACTCCTCATTACCTATGTGAGCTCCTCCCACGGTTGCCTGCATGCTCACTTTGTCAATCAGAGCATTAATCATCGAATCTTTGTTTTCCCTGACCGCTTTTTGGACGTGTACACCTTTTGCTGTAAATTTCAATAGACCCTGTACCTTCACTCTTGAACATTAGGAGTGTTTGAGAATGGAAGCACAGGGCATAGAGAATA